>CALEEU010000080.1 GCA_937875975.1 uncultured Opitutia bacterium
TAAAAAGCCCAATTGTGAATAAAGTTTTTTACCTAAGTAGCGAAATGTCAGTATCTTGCGTTAAAACACTACATCTAGTGGTGAAATAAATTTGCAGACCCTACATCTAGTAATTTACTTCCGGACATACCAATCACCTAGCGGCCTTTCCGGCCTCTAACTAAGCCCTTTCCCCCACTCTCCAACCATGGAAACCATCACCATCAAAGTAGGTCAGAAGACCTTCATCCTCGATAAGACCAAAGCCGAGGAAGCCTTCGCCAACAAGCGCGTCATCAACGGCCGCGAGACGATGTTCTTCAACATCCTCCCGCTCAAGTACCAGTGGGCCTACGATCTCTACAAGACGATGAAGAACAACCATTGGGAGCCAGAGGATATCCCGATGCAGAAGGACTGCGAACAGTGGCGCGACCAGACCGGCCAGATCAGCGAGATCGACCGGTGGATCGTCAAGATGGCCATCGGCTATTTCTCCGCCGCTGAAGGCATCGTCGGCGACAACATCATCCACGTCGTCCGCGAAGTCGTGACCGCTCCCGAGCTCAAGCTCGTCCTAGGCCGTCACGCGCACGAGGAGAACATCCACGCGGACTCGCTCGTCTACATGATCTCCTCGCTCGGCATCAACCCGCACGAGTGTGAGGCGATGTTCGAGGACATCCCGACGATCGCCAACAAGGCCGCCTTCGTCGTCAACAATTCCCGCGCGCTGCGCCGCAAGCTCGACCTCACCAAGCTCGAAGACAAGCAGGCCCTCGCCCACAATATCTTCCTGTTCGGTCAGTGCATGGAAGGCACGCAGTTCTACGGGCTCTTCGGCATGGTGCTCTCCCTCGCCCGCCAGAACAAGTTCCCGGGCATCGGCCAGATGTTCCGCTACACCCTGCGCGACGAATCCAACCACATCGATCTCTTCCGCAACCTGCTCGCCGAACTGGTGAAGGAGAACCCCGACGTCTGGACGCCTGCCTTCAAGGAAGAACTCCGCCAGCTCATGGCCACCGCCGTCACGCTCGAGAAGGAGTTCATCCGCGACTGCCTGCCGGTCAACGGCCTCGGCCTCTCCTCCAAGGAGTTTGAGCAGTACATCGATTTCATCGCCGATCGTCGCCTCCGTAACTGCGGCCTCGAGCCACTCGTCGCCGAGACGACTAACCCTTTCCCCTGGCTGTCCGAGATGATGGACCTCAAGAAGGAGCAGAACTTCTTCGAAGGTCGTGTCACTGAATACCAGAAGCAGGGCGCCCTCGGCACCGTCAACGACGACGAACTTTAATCGTCTCTGGTCAAATTCAGGCGTTACCCCCGCAGCGCCTGCTTTGGCACGTTTTCTGTTCTTACTTAACCACACTCCTTTCACAAAAAACCATGCGCTGGCCACCGCCGACGCACCTCTACCTTCGTCTCTTCCTTCCCGCCTCCCTCCCTTTTCCTCCCCACTCTTTTCAATATGAAATCCGAACTCCCTTTCTTCCGCGAAGATATCGCCCTTAAGAACGCCGTCCGCTCTCCGTCCGGCGCCAAACCCCGCTTCAATTGGCGTGAATCGCTGCCTGCCGTCACCGGTGGCGCCGCCGCCGGCCTCGACGCCGCCCAGATCGCCGACATCGTCGGCGCCGCGCTCACCGACCTCCTCGTCTCCCGCCAGGACCAGGACATCTTCACCGAATCCAATCGCCAGTTCGTCGCCGCCGTCGCGAGCGATGTCGTCCGCGTGCTCTCCCAGTCCGGCGTCCAGGTCGGCGAAGGCCTCATCCTGCAGGCCATCGAGGACGCCCTCGTGCGCTATAACCGCCACGACGTCGCCAAGAGCCTTCTCTTCTCCCGCGGCGGCCTCGAGTCCGCCCCGGTCGAGTCCCTCGCCATCACGACCCGCCTCATGCGCCGCAACGGCCAGGTGGTGCCGTGGCTCCCCAACAAGATCACCCTCGCCGTGCGGATGGCCTTCCTCTCGCTCGAGCAGGACCCCGCCCCTTGCGAGCGCGTCGCTTCCGCGGTCACCCGCCGCGTCGCTGATCTCGGCCAGACCATCATCGGCATCGAAGAGGTCCAAGACCTCGTTCAGGAAGAGCTGATGCGCCAGGGTCACTACAAGGTCGCTCAGAACTACATCCTCTATCGCGCCTACCGTGCCCGCCGTCGCGAGGACCTCGCCGCCCAGCCGGCCACCGTCGACGACCGTCAGGAGTCGATGATCCTCGTCAAGAACGCCGATGGCTCCACCTATCTCTGGAACGGCGACGAACTGCGCAAGCGCATCGCCTTCGCCGGGGCCGGCCTCGAGCTCGTCCGCACCCCTGAGCAGATCGAATCCGAACTCCGCCGCGGTCTCTTCAACGAGATCACCGAAGCCGACCTCCGCAAGACGATCGAACTCAACGCGAAGAGCCTCGTCGAAGTCGACGCCGACTTCGCGAAGTTCGCCGCGCGTATCTGCCTCACGTACATCTACGAGGAAGTCCTCGGCTGGAGCATCACCCGCGACGGCGTCTCCCAGCTCAAGGAATTCCACCGCGCGCAGTTCGCCGCCTACGTCGACCGTGGCATCGCGATCGGCCGCCTGTCGCCCGACCTCCGTAAGTACAACCTCGCCAAGCTCGCCGACGCCCTCGACCCGATGGCGGACCTCGACTTCGAGCTCCTCGGCGTGCAGACGATGTACGACCGTTACCTCATCATCGACAAGACGGTGAAGCCGGCCCGCCGCCTCGAGACGCCCCAGTTCTTCTGGATGCGCGTCGCGATGGGCCTCTTCCTCCGCGAAGAGAAGAGCCGCGAAGATTGGGTCATCCGCCTCCACGCCCTCTACAAGTCCCGCCGCTTCTGCAGCTCGACGCCGACCCTCTTCAACTCGGGCACGCTCCATAGCCAGCTCTCCTCCTGCTATCTTTACCAGGTCAACGACACCATCGAGTCGATCATGATCCGCGGTATCGCGGAGAACGCCTTCCTCTCCAAGTGGGCCGGTGGTCTCGGCGGCTCCTGGACCTCCGTCCGCGGGACGGGCTCTTACATCAAGGGCACCAACGGCGAATCCCAGGGCATCATCCCGTTCCTCAAGCTCCACAACGACCAGCTCGTCGCCGTCAACCAAGGCGGCAAGCGCCGCGGGTCCGGCTGCGCTTACCTCGAGACCTGGCACAACGACATCGAGGACTTCCTCGAGCTCCGCAAGAACACGGGCGACGACCGTCGTCGTACGCACGACATGAACACGGCCAACTGGATCCCCGACCTGTTCATGAAGCGCCTCAAGAACCGCCAGAACTGGACGCTCTTCCTTTCCAACGAGGCTCCGGACCTGCACGAGACCTTCGGTTCCGATTTCGAGAAGCGGTACGTCGCTTACGAGGCCCGCGCCAAGAAGGGCGAGATCTTCGGCAAGGAGATGCCCGCCATCGAACTCTGGAAGAAGATGCTCGGCATGATCTTCGAGACCGGCCACCCGTGGATCACCTTCAAGGACCCCTGCAACATCCGCTCCCCGCAGGATCACGTCGGCGTGATCCACTCGTCGAACCTCTGCACCGAGATCACGCTCAACACGAGCGCCGAGGAGACCGCCGTCTGCAACCTGGGCTCCGTCGTCCTCGACTCGCACCTCAAGGCCGATGGCAGCATCGACCATGCGATGCTCCGCGAGACCGTGACGGTCGCCGTCCGCGCCCTCGACAACGTCATCGACATCAACTTCTACCCGACCAAGGCCGCCGAGGTCTCCAATCTCCGCCATCGCCCGGTCGGCATGGGCGTCATGGGTCTCCAGGACTGCCTCTACCGTCGCGACGTCTCCTTCGCCTCTGACGCCGCCGTCGAGTTCAACGACGAGATCATGGAAGCCGTGGCCTACTACGCTTACGAGACCTCCTCCGACCTCGCCGCGGAACGTGGCACCTATAGCACCTATAAGGGCTCCAAGTGGGACCGCGGCCTGCTTCCGCAGGACACCGTCGACCTGCTCGAGCAGGAACGCGGCGAACCGATCGAGGTCAAGCGCGGCGGTCTCATGGACTGGGCTCCGGTCCGCGCCAAGATCGCCAAGCATGGCATGCGCAACTCCAACGTGCTCGCCATCGCCCCGACCGCCACGATCTCCAACATCGTCGGCAGCTCGCCTTGCATCGAGCCGACCTACAAGAACCTCTTCGTGAAGAGCAACCTGTCCGGCGAGTTCACCGAACTCAACGGCTACCTGGTGCGCGACCTCAAGAAGCTCGGCCTGTGGAGCCAGGAGATGATGCAGCAGGTCAAGTACTTCGACGGCGAACTCAAGGACATCCCGGAGATCCCGCAGGTCATCAAGGACAAGTACCTCACGGCCTTCACCATCGAGAACAAGTGGCTCATCGACGCCGCCGCCCGCCGCCAGAAGTGGATCGACCAGGCCCAGTCGCTGAACCTCTTCCTTCCGACCCCGGATCTGAAGATGCTCTCGCACATGTACCAGTACGCTTGGCGCACCGGTCTCAAGACCACCTACTACCTCCGCACCCTCGGCGCCTCCAACATCGAGAAGGCCACGGTCGAGAAGGCTCCCAAGGCCGAGAAGGCGGAGAAGACCTACACCGCCGAAGAAAAGAACGCGTGCTCCATCGAGGCCATGCGCAACGGCGGCACCTGCGAAGCCTGCCAGTAAGCGTAACCGGAGTATTGAGTTCCGAGTATAGAGTATAGATGGGTTGAAAAGGGCGTCCGCCAGGACGCCCTTCTTGTTGGGGTAGGGGCGCGACTGCGTCGCGTCCGTTCGTCTTCCATCGTGTGCCTTGGGGTAGGGCGGTCATTGCCATGGCCGCCGTTCGCCGACGCACGTGCGTTGCCCCGGGCTAGAACACGGAACGTTCCGAGCTCCATCCGCCCACGGACGCGACGCAGTCGCGCCCCTACCTCAAGCCCGCAGCCAATCAACCGGTCTCCGGTTTCATTGAGCGCCCAACCGCTAACCGCCAACCGCCACCACCTATCGCATCCCATACTCTATACTCGATACTCCATACTCCATTCGGCTATCTTACCCCCATGTCCGACATCGCCACTTCCGCCGGCACGGTCCGTGTGCTGTCCCGTGAGGAATCCTTCGCCGAGCTCGCCCGCCGCATCAACGACCTCGCCGCCCGTGGCCCCGCCTCCGTCGGCCTCAGCGGCGGTTCCACGCCCAAGGCGTTCTATGCCTGGGTGGTCCGTACCGGCGCGCTCACGGCCGAAGCCATCGCCTGGATTGACTGGCATGTGAGCGACGAACGCTGCGTCCCGCTGTCCTCTGACGATTCTAATTTCGGCCATGCCGTCCGCGGCATGCTCGATGCGCTCGGCGTCCCCGCCGCCCGCCGCTTCCCATGGCCTGTCGAACTCCCCCCGCTCGCAGCCGCGGCCGCCTATGAGGCCGCCTGGGCCCAGCGTTCGCCCGCCAAGGTCTTCGACCTCTGCGTCCTCGGCCTCGGCGACGACAGTCACATCGCTTCGCTCTGGCCGCAGTGCCCGCTGATCGGCCGCGCGTCCGGTCCCCGCTTCACCGCCACGGAATGGCCGGGCCGCGGCTGGCGCCTGACCATCACCGAAGCCGGCCTCGCGCAGTGCGCGTCGATCGTCGTCCTCGTCGGCGGCGCCGCCAAGGCCCCCGCCCTGCGCGAGATCACCTGCGGAGACTTCGAGCCCTCCCTGCACCCCGGCCAGACGCTGCGCGCTTTCGCGCCGCGCGTCACTTGGCTCGCGGATCGGGAAGCGGCGGCTCAGCTTTGACGGGTGCCGGCTCCAAGGGGGCCAGGTTGCGGTCCGGATCGAAGTCGGTCACCGCCGCCCGCCGGAGCGGGCTCCGCGGACTGTCTTCCTGCAGCACGAACACGAAGCGGCGTCTCGCGCCCAGAATGAGCGTCGTCGAGCTGTCCGCCTTCCACCCGTCCTTGGTCTTCAGCTCCAGCCGATGGCTGACGATCCGTCGCGCGGGGAAGGCCGTCGGCAGTCGCTTCGCCTCCTCCGGCGACAGTTCCACGGATTCGCCGTCGATGAAGCAACGCATCCGGCGCGAGGTCAGGTTCATGAACAGCACTCCGCCCACGGGCAGGCTGGCCTGGTCGAACGGCAGCAGCTTGACGCGTGCCTTGCCGTCGGCGACCTGACTGATCAGCAGGAGGTGACGGCCGCTCGCCGGCAGGTCGATTTCGCCAAGCTCACGCGGCGGCTGGCCCGCCTCCGCCGGCTCGCCGAAGAGCCGCGCCTGACGGACGTCGGGCAGCGCGGTCGCCGGCATCACGTGATCGGTGAAGGCCTCCAGCCGGAGCGGCGGAAGCTCGCCCGCGAAGCGCAGCCCGACGAACTCGGGCGCTTCGCCCACCTTGCTGACGTGCAGTTCCGTGACGGCCAGGCCGGTCACGACGCCGAAGGAGAGCAGGCAGGCGAAGCCCCAGGCGCGCATGTCCTTCAGAGTGGCGCCTCCGGCTCGGGCGCCGGCGCGCCCTTCTTGCCTTTCCGGGTGGGGCCGGCGCCCGAGCCTTTGCTCCCGGTCGCCGGGGTCGCGACGGGCGCCGGCCGGCTGCCCTGGTTGTCGATGATCAGTTCGGTGTGGTAGCGGCCGTCTTCTTCGGCGCCTGGGACCTCCAGGGCGAAGAGCAGCATGCGGGCGGTCGGCTTGAAGATCATGGTCGTCGAACGGAGCATCTTCTGTTCGCCGTTGGCCTCCGCCGCAGCCATGTAGAAGCGCGAGATGGACAGGCGGCTGAAGACCTTCGGATAACGCGCCATGCCGCGGCTGTTCGCCACGACCGTCGTGCCATCGATCGACACCGCGATCTTGGCCGAGGTGAAGTTGATCAGCTGCACAGAACCGTAGGGGAACGCCTCGGGGCTGAAGTCGAAGACGCGCGTCTGGGCGATGCCGCGTTGGTCGTCGGGGAAGAGCAACACCGCGAGGTCGGTGTCCGTCGCCGAGACGGGGATGGTGCAATAGGGGACCCATTGCGTGATCGGCTTCCCGCTCTTGTCGAGTTCGGCCAGGACGGTCTTCTTCAGGACGACGGCGTTGGGCTCGCCGCGGTACGGGATGACCTGGCTGAGGGCCAGGACATCCGGCGAGAAAGGCGTCCGCTCCTTGTCGTTCTGCAGGGCCAGTTCCGGCGGGTTTTCGGGCGCTTTCCACCATGCCAGCCGGAGCTGGCACGTGCGCAGCTCGCGCGCGGATTCCTGCGCTTGTGCCGAGCTAAGCAGGAGAAACCCGCCGCAGAGGACGGCGGACAGTAAACGGGAGAAGGGCATGTCAGATTTCGTTGGCGGAAAGCCAGCGGAGGGAGGAGGGGCGGAAGCGGCGTCCGAAGATACGGTTGAGGCGTTGCTCTTTCTTGAGGCCGTCTTTTTCCAGAGCGGTCGCTCCGGGCGGATTGGGATCCGGTGCGCGTTCGTAGGTCTCGACCAGCACCTGTTTGTCGTACTCCTTGCCTCCGCTCGTGTTGACACGGTAGGCGAGCTTGCGGCGGTTGAGTTCGGCGTATTCGGGGAATTTCTGGCCGACGGCCATCGCCACATATTCACTGGTGCGTTGTACGACGACTTCGATCCAAGCCTTGCCGATGATGTTGCCGCTGTCGTCGTGGGCTTCGCCATAAGCACGCACGACGAAGGTGTCGGAGCGGGCCGTGAGGTTGGGCCCGACCGAGTTGAGGACGTCCATCTGCGTCACGATGCCCGGGGCGCCCAATCCGGCGGTGATGCGGCTTTCGTTCGCTCCGGTCGCGGTGTTGGGGGCTGCGCTCATCGCGCGGAGCGACGGAAAACGCTTGTTCGCGGGGATCTGCGGGTAGGCGCTGATTTCCCGCCACCAGCTGGGGGCGGTGGCGTCGTTGCCGTACCGCTGGTTCGGGTCGTTCGGCGTGGTCGATGCCGGCGGTGCGAAGACGCCGCCCGCCGCGGTGATGGCGGTGGTGTTGAGGTTCGACTTGTCGATCGCCGCCTGGAGGGCTCCCTTGAGTCCGAAGGCGTCATTGTTCACGAGGCGACGGTTGACGAAGTCAGCCAGCGACATGAATGGCCCTCGGGCGCGGACTTCTTCGACGACGCGTCGGGCGAGTTCGTCGACCTGTGCCTCGGAGAGCTCGCGGTACTGCGTCCACGGATCGCTGCCGGAATTATCGGCCGTCCCGAAGGCGCGCGCGAACTTGGTCAGGGCCGTCACCGTCGGGGCGGCCGGGGTGGCGGCGTCAGGCAAGGTCTGGCCCTTCAGTCCGCCGAGCACGGCGCGCCAGGCGGCACGCGAGGTGGAATTCACATTGAAACCGCCATCATAGAGCGAGGTGCGCGCGAGGTACTTAGGGTGGGGGAATTCGGACTCCGGAAGCTTGAGGCTGTTCTTGTAGTCGTTGGACTCGGTGAATGAAGCCTTGCCGTCCGAGAGGTAGGCCAGGCGTTTGTTGGCAAGAGGCTGTCGGCCGGCGTTGAGCGCGAGCTTGTAGTCCGCGAAGGTCGTCGGGTTGGCGACGCCGGCCGCGGCGAGGGCGGCGGCCTGGGTCGTGCGCACGTCGACGTCGAGCGGGAGGTCGGCGCCGGAGCTCGGCCAAGCGCGCGGGGTCGCGTCGAGGTGCGAGTAGGAGTTGGCCTGCAGGTTCAGACCGCTGAAGTAATAACTGTCCCAGAGGGCGTAGTTCGCCGCGAAGGCATGGTCGGTGCGCGGGTTAGCCCGGTTGCGGACGGGGCGCGCGCCCATGTGCTTGGCGACGTAGCCGAGCTCGGGGACGGGACCGCGGACGTCGGGCGCCAGCGCGGTCTCGGACGGGAAGAGGTCGCGCGGGCCGGGCCACTCGATGATGCGGGTCAGGTCGCCGATGCCGGGGTGCGCGAACGAGGACCCTACGGTCAGGTCCGCGTCGGTGTTCTGCTCGGCGTAAGGCGTGACCCCCAGCTGCGAGAGCGAGAGGAGCGGGCGGCGCGGGATCGGATAGAGGATGATGTTGCTCTTGCCTAAGCTGTCGTTGTTCGCGCTCGGTCCCCAGTAGGCCCCGCGGCGGTCCGGGGTGGTCGGGAATTCGGTGTCGATGAGGGAGCCGCGGAGCACGCGCTGCGTCTCGGTCCAGCCGATCGGCGTGTGGGCCTTGCCGTCGTAGCCGAAGAGCTGGGCCTGCTGGGCGCGGTCGCTCAGGAAATACGGGGTCATGGGCGCGTTGCGCATCTCGGTCGGCGTCTGCATGCGGTCGTAGCCCGCGCCAGGGTTGGTGGTCTGCATCCCGAAGCCCGCGGAGAGGTAGTTGGCCGGGTACCACTTCGTCGTGTTGCCGGTCATGTCCGCGGCGCGGCGGACGAAGTCCACCATGAAGACCGGGAGCTTCGGCTCGTTCGGGGTCAGGATCACGTTCACCGAGTTGCGCAGGGTGTCGGCCTTGTTCGACGTGACCTCGAGTCCTTTGCCATTGGTGACGTTGAACTCCGGGTCGAGGGGCGTATTATACGCACCGGTGCTTCCGCGGATGTAGTAGTTCGGGGTCGGGGGATCCATGCCCAGGGGGCGTGTCCACTCGCGGTCGACCTGGGTGTAATAGCCGCCGCCGTCATTGTTGCTGTTGCTGTACATCGGCCAGCCGGACGTCATCGCCTGGAAGTTCAGGAGCAGGCTTTCGTCGACGAGGTTGAAGCCGTTGACCGTCTGCGTGCCCTCGTAGTAGCGGCGGATGAGCCGGTCCGGGTTGAGCGGGTCCGCGACGTACGTCGAGGCGTCGTCGTCCGGCGAGCCGAACCAGCGGCGGTGGGTGTTGAGGTTGGCGCCGCCGTCGATGCTCTTCTTTCCGATGAGGTAGAAGTTCCAGGACTGGTTGCCGCGCAGGGCGATGGTGCCGTTCCGTCGCGTCGGGGCGACGTAGCGGGTGGAATCCCGGGAATAGGTGAAGTTCGGGTTAGGGTCGTCGGCCGTGTTCATGAGGCCGTCCGGTCCCGGGCGGGGGGTGACGATCTCGCCCTCGGTCCCCACGACGTAGCCGTTGTAGTTGATCCAGCCCGTATTGCGGGTGAGGACCTGCAGCGAGCGGCCGCCGAGGAATGCCTCGAGCGTGGGCAGCGAGCCGTCCCAGGTGGTGAGCGCGTCGTGCACGCGCCGCTGGTTCTTGACGTTGTTCCAGAGGTCCTGGAGCCGGCGCGCGTATTCGATGTCGCTGAGGCCGCCGTTGGTCCAGGTGATCCACGGGCCGGACGCGGACGGCGTCGTGGTGAGGTAGTTGTTGTTCTGGTATTCCGCGAAGATCTTGCAGATGTCGAAATCCATCATCCACATCACGCGCTCCGAGTTCTGGTTGCGGGAGCCGGAGCCGAGGCGGGCGCGCACGTTGTGGAACGGCGTCATCCGGTAGAACGCCCGGCTGGAGAGCTCGAAGCCGATGTCGGCCGGGATCGAGACGTTCGTGTTGCCGCTGTTGATGAGGTCGCCGGTCGAGGGCGAGGTGCCGATGACGCGAATTTCGCCGGGTTCGAGGCGGATGGTGCCGCCGCCGCCCGTGGTCCCGCCGGCGCCGGCGACGATGCGGAAGGACATCGAGCGGTTGTCGTTCTCCCCGCCGCCGATGACGACGTCGCCGATGTCGATGGTCGCGTTGTTGACCGGGTCCTGCGCCCCGGCGAGGCCGACCGGCCGGCCGACCAGCGGGTCCGAGTATTGGCGCTCGGTGGACATGAAGTTCAGTCCCGTGGCGCGGAAGATGAAACGGAACGGGGAGCTAGTGCCGCTGGTGACCATCGCAAGTCCTTCGAATTCCAGCGCCACGTCGTACGGGTTGTGGACGACGATGATGGGGTCGACGGTCATGCCGAGCTTGTCGCTCTGCCGCACCGCCGAGTAGATGGTCGAGAAACGCAGGATGGTCGGGGCCAGGATCGGGCTGGTCGGCCAGGTGCGCGTCGAGAGCACCGGCGGCGTGTTGAGCGCGCCGTCCGTGAGGTTGGTCGGCCAGGCCGTGCCGGCGGAGCGGCGCTGCCACGGCACCCCGGAGACCGTGTACTGGTCATGGAACGGGATCTGGTAGCGCCGTTCGGCGAGGAAGGAGGCGCCCACGCCGCCGTCGGCGAGGTTGTTGCGGTGGAAGTAGTTCGTGGCCTCGCCGCCGCCGGCGAAGAAATTGTCCAGCACGGGCGTCAGCGGGGCGGTGTACTGCTCGACGACGCCGCCGGGCACGTCGGTGCGGCGCCGCGGCAGGCCCCGGTTGCCGGTGGCGTAGGTGAGGGGCTCGACGCCGCGCACGATGAAGCTGTTCGAGTCGGCCACCGCTCCTTGGCCGCGCAGGGCCGAGGAATCCGCGGCGGCGGCGGCTTCGGTCTCGCGCTTGTACATGCGGTAGAAATTACGGTACAGGTCCCAGGTCGGTCCTCGGACGATACGGCCGGTCCAGTTGTCAGGGTGCGTGGCCGGATCGCCGCTCGGGAAACGGATGTCCGAATAAGGCAGCGCGTCGTTCTTCAGCGCCGAGCGCTCGTTGTTGGCCGCGTTCAGGCTGACGAGGTTGGCGGCGAGGCGGTCGGCGTTGAAGAAATTGGAGGCCAAGGGGACTTCGTAGGCGAAGCCGAGCCGTTCCGGAGTCTCGCCGCCGTTGCGGTTGCGGATCAGGCTGATGGAGGCGCCGATGGTCGAGATCTGGCTGAGATAGCGCGGCGCCCACTCGGCGGCCCGCGGCGCGGCCTTCAGCACGTCAAGTGGCGAGCCGAGCTTGTCCATGAGGTTGGGGCGATTGTAGTCGAGGTCCGTGGCCATGCCCGCGTTGAATGTGGCGTTCGGCGCGCCGTGAAAGAGCGACTGTCGGCGGTCGGCGACCGTCGGGGTCGAGGTGGACTCCTTCTGGCCGGGATACAACTCCAGCGTGCGGAAGACGGAGTACGGGAGTTCGAAGGCCGTGGAGAGGTCGCTCTTCATGCCTCCGTTCAGCGTATCGCTGAGTACCGAGTAAGACCAAGGGGTGACTTCGTGCCACACGAGCCGGTTCGCGGAAATAAGCATGTCCCCGGTGGCATCTCCCAACAGCTTGCCTCCCCAGAGGTTGATTTCATTTCGGCTGCGAGCCTTGGGCAGGTTGTAGCTCTTCCAGTCACCTGCGGTGATGGTCGCAAGAATGTCGCTGTTGCGGGCGTCGCGGAATCGCGTGCCGAAGCCGGCCGGCATCAGCGCGGCGGCCGTGGGGTTGATCGAGGGCGTGACGGATTCAAAGGCGCTCCGCTGGGCGGCAGAGCCAGCGAAGCCTTTATCCCAGTCGGTCAGCCCGGGCAGGGAAGCACCCGCAGCGCTCGTGGCGTGGATGTCGGGAAGGTTGACCTTAGCCTTGATGCCTTCGTCGCCGATCCAGTAAGCAAAGCGGCCCTTGGAGCCAAGGCTCGCGCCTGAGCCGGCGGTCGGGCCGGGCAGCGGCATGGTGGGCAGGTCGACGGCACCGTAGAATTCTTGGATGATGGGCGAGGTAGCCGCGACGGGCCACTGGATGGTGCCGGATGCCGGCTGGCCGGCGATCGCCGGCGAACCGCCGACGAGCCGCACGTAAGGGATGGCGAGATTGGTGAATGGCGCGAGGCTGAGATTCGTGTTCAGCGCGTTGATCAGGTTCTGTCCTTCAGCGCTTGCCACCTTGCCGTCCGCCCCGAAGTGGGCGCGGTTCGGCATGTAGTAATTCAGTTTGTTGGCATCGACGAGTTCGGGGTTGGTGGCGTCGAAGCCAGTCGGTGAGGTCAGCCAGCCGAGGAATAGGCGCGAGTCGTGCGGGTCCGACACGCTCCAGTCGCGCGGCTTCGAACTATCGACTCCACCGGTCGCCCAGATGCCGGTCCAGTAGCGTTTCTGGTGCGCGACGGCGGTGGGTTTGTTAGGGTTCGGATTGGCTGGGGGCACCGAGACAACCGCAGGCGGCGGAGCGCCCGCGACTTCGGGCGAGAACATGTCCGCGCGCATCGTCACGCGCTGGTCGGAGCCGGCGGTCTGCTGCAGATGGCCGATGGCGATACGCGCCGAGGCGAGGGCGTTGAGGCGAGCCCGCTGGTAGCCGGCGTGGCTCTGGGCCAGGCGGCTCTCGACCTGGAGGAACGAAGCGAGGACGATCACCATCATCACCATGGCTGCCATGATGGTAAGCGACAGAACGAGGGAGAAACCTGAGCGTTTAAGTCTCATAGTAAATTGGGGTAAAACCACGGTAAACCACCCTAGAGGAAAGTCAAAGGATTGGTTATCCCCATTTGTTCCAAAAGACTGAATAAAATCATTTAAAATCATTTAAATGGCAATTAAACTCATAAAGCAGGCATTTAAAGAGCGGGCTTGCGACCCTTTGGGGTTTAAGGACGCTCATGGGGTGCAAACCCTACTCCAAGGTGCCGGCATTTTCATCTGGCCGCTCGCAGTCAGCTCCTTTCTCGCGGTCTTCCTGATCGTGGAACGAGCGCTGGCTCTGCGCGTCTCCCGCGTGGCCCCGGACTCCGTTCTCAAGTCGGTCTTGAACGGCGACCTCGATCAGGTCGGCCCTGCGGACGGCGAGTCCGTCGCGGGCCGTCTGGTGCAACGGTGGAAGGACGGCGCTTCCGGCGAAGTGCTCAAGGCGTGGACGCGTAACGAACTGATCCGTCTCCAGCGCGGTCTGCACCTGCTCGACAGCATCGTCGCCGCCGCGCCGCTCCTCGGCCTGCTTGGTACCGTGACCGGCCTGGCGACGCTCTTTCCGGAACAGGGCCTGCCTGATTCCCAGACGCTCACCCGCGGCATCGGCCTGGCGTTGAGCACGACGATGATCGGCCTCTGCATCGCGATTCCCGCGCTCATCGCCGCCAACTGGCTAGGTCGCCGCCTCGAGATCCTTTCTTCCCGCCTCGACGTGCTCGTCGAAGCGCTGGAAGCCCGCCGTCGATGAGCCTCGTCGTCGCCCGCCGCCGTCGCGCCGACATCAACGTGGTGCCGCTCATCGACGTGATGGTGGTGCTGGTTTTCTTCCTGCTCATCAGCAGTCGGCTCGACCAATCCAGCACGATGGCCATCATCCCGCCGACGGCTTCCGCCGGCTCCGAAGGCACGCCGGCCACGACGCTCGTCGTCGGCGTCGACCGCGACGGCAAGCTCTACCTCGAAGGTAAGGAAATCGCTTCCGCCGCGCTCGCCAAGGCCCTCGTCGACCACGCGCTGAAGTCGCCGCGCACGGAAGTGGTGATCGTCGCCGACGAGCGTTCGCTCACGGGCGCCGCGGTCGGCGCGCTCGATGCGGTCGCCAAGGCCGGACTGAAGCCGCGCCTGCAGACCCGCCAGCCGCGCTGAGACACGAGGACACGAGGGCCCGAGGGTGAGGCAGGGGACGGTTCGATGTTCGGGGATGCGTTAGGTAAGGCGCTCAAAGGGAAACCGGAGACCGGATGAATGGCTGGGGCCTGAGGTAGGGGCGCGACTGCGTCGCGTCCGTGGGCGGACGGAAGTTAGTCCGCTTAAACAGCCTACCCGGCGATTCGTGCGTGCCACGGCGAACGGCGGCGATGGCAATCGCCGCCCTACCTCAGGCCCCGGGTGGGCATCATCCATCCTTAATCGCCTCGTGTCTTCGAACCCTTGCTTTCACCAGTACCTCCTTCATCTTACCTCCTTCTAACCCTGTTTTTCACAAGTCCTCTGGCCCTCGAGTCCTCCCTCTTTCATCCTCCATCTTCCCGTCCTATGTCGAAGCGTCCTTCCGAAGCCCTCCGTCTGCTGGAGGCCTACACGCAAGCCCACGGCACGTCCGGCCACGAGGACGCGGTCCGCGCGATCTTCGTCCGCGAACTCCGCGGCCGCACGCTGCAGGCCGATGGCCTCGGTGGCGTGCTCGCTTCGCCGTCTAAAGAGAAGCAGGGTCCACGCGTGGTGCTCACGGCCCACATGGATGAGATTGGTTTTCTCGTGCAGGCGGTCACGCCCGACGGCTTTCTTCGCCTGACGCCCGTCGGCGGCTGGCCGGACGGCGTCCTTGCCGCCCAACGTCTCCGCATCTGGTCGCGCTCGGCGCAGAAGGAATTCATCGGCATCGTCGCCGCGCTTCCGCCCCACCAAGGCGGTGCCCAGGCCGCTTCGGCGGATAAGGTGCTCGTCGACATCGGCGCGCGTTCGGCGGAATCCGTGGCCCGTCTCGGCGTCCGCCCCGGCGACCCCGTGGTGCCTGAGGGCCCGTTCACGGCCCTCGCGGAGCCGGGTCTTTATTCGGCGAAAGCCTTCGATAATCGCGTCGGCATGGCCGCGCTCACGCTCGCGACGCATGAGCTCGACGCCTCCGCGACGCCCTGCGATCTCCTTGCGGTCGCGACGGTGCAGGAAGAAGTCGGCTGCCGCGGAGCGGTCGTCGCCGCGCGGCTCGCGAAGCCGGACGTGGTCATCGTCCTCGAAGGCCCGCCGGCCGACGATCTCCCGGGCCTCGCTCCGCATGGCGAAGCCCAAGGTGCCCTCGGTGCTGGCGTGCAGGTGCGCGCCTATGATCCGACGGCGATCATGAATCCCCGTCTCGTCGACCTGACCCTCGCGGTCGCGGCGGAGATGGGCATCCCTTGCCAGCTCGCGGTGCGTCGCACGGGCGGGACCGATGCGCGTTCCTTCCAAGCCCACGAGTTGGGCGTGCCAGTCATCGTGCTCGGCGTCCCCGCGCGCTATATCCATACGCACAATGCCGTCATCGACCTCGCCGACCTCCAGGCGTGCGTCGAACTGTCCGTCGCTCTGGTCCGCCGCCTCGATGCGAAGACGGTGAAGAGCCTCACGCAGGTTCTGTGAGCGGCATTTCCTGTCGCCTGAAGGTGAAGGCCGTCCCGGGCGCCTCGCGCACGGAGATCGTCGGCCGCCTGGGCGAGGCCCTGAAGATCCGCGTCGCCGCCCCGCCCGAAGGGGGGAAGGCCAACCGCGAGATTCTGGAGCTGCTCGCCGGGCGGCTCGGTCTGCGGGCCGCCGCTGTCTCCTTGGTCTCCGGGGCGGCTTCGCCCGCGAAGGTCGTGGAGCTCCGGGGTCTCACGGCCGAGCAGGCTTGGGCGCGTCTTCTGGCCTGAGTCCGCACAATCCGCTTGAGAGGGGAGGGGGCTCCGCTGACAGTAGGTCCATGTGCGCGGACAAGAAACCCGCCTCAGCCTCCGGCAAGGAAGGCTTCGAGGCCGAACTCAAGAAGCTCGAGCAGCTCGTCGAGTCCCTCGAGTCCGGCGACGTCTCGCTCGACGAGCTCGTCGCGAAATATGAGGAAGGCATGCGCCTCCTGAAGTCCTGCCAGAAGTCGCTCGAGGCCGCCGAACTGCGCATCGAGCAGCTGGGTAAGCGCGGCGAAGATTCGCAGGGCTGATGTCGCTCCTCGCGTCCATCCGCGGGCCAGAGGACGTCAAGGCCCTCGCTCCCGAGCAACTCCCGTTGCTTGCCCAGGAGATCCGCGAGCGTCTCGTCGCCGTCACCGCCAAGAACGGCGGCCACATCGGTCCCAATCTCGGCGTGGTCGAGCTCTCGATCGCGCTGCACCGCGTCTTCGGTACGCCGCAGGACAAATTCGTCTTCGACGTGGCCCACCAGGGCTACGTGCACAAGCTCCTCACCGGCCGTAACGGCTCCGACTTCGATGGCATCCGCACGACGGGAGGCCTGAGCGGATTCCTCAACCGCGAGGAGAGCCTGCACGACGTCTTCGGCGCCGGCCATGCCGGCACGGCGCTCTCCGCCGCCGTCGGCCTCGCCAACGCCCGCGACCGCCTCGCCGAGGATTCTCATGTCGTCGCCCTCATCGGCGATGCGGCCCTCACCTGCGGGGTCACGATGGAGGCGCTCAATAACGCCGCGAAATCGACCAAGCGCCTCGTCATCGTACTCAATGACAATGAGTGGTCGATTGATCGCAACGTCGGCGCGGTCGCCGACATCCTGAGCCGCCTGATTGTCACGCGGCCCTATAATAATTCGCAGCAGGGCCTGAAGCGTCTGCTCGGCAAAACGCGTTTCGGTACGAAGGTCTTGGACTTCGGTCGCAGCTTCAAGCGCCACGTGAAGAACTGGTACACGCACAGCTCCTCGCTCTTCGAGCAGTACGGCGTGCGCTATGTCGGCCCGATCGATGGACATGACCTCGGCGCCCTCGAGCGCTACCTCAATTTCTGCAAGGAATCCACGGGCCCGATTCTTCTCCACGTCCGCACGGAGAAGGGCCGAGGCCTCGGCGCCGCGCTGAAGAATCCGGAGAAATTCCACGGCACGGGCGCCTTCGATCCGGAGACGGGCGACTCGCTCGCTTCCGGCGCCCCTGGCGCGCCCAAGGCTTGGCAGGATGTCTTCGGCGCGCTCCTCGTCCGCGAAGCCAAGGCGGACTCCCGCGTGGTCGGCATCACCGCTGCGATGCCTTCCGGCACGGGCCTCAACCAGCTGAAGAAGGAACTCCCCGGGCAGTATCATGACGTCGGTATCGCCGAGGAGCACGCCGCGCTCTTTGCCGCCGGCATCGCCGCCCGCGACCTCCGCCCGGTCTGCGCGATCTACTCCACCTTCATGCAGCGCGCCTACGACATGGTCATCCATGACGTCTGCCTGCAGCGCCTGCCGGTCACCTTCTGCATGGACCGCGCGGGCGTCTCGCCGAGCGACGGCCCCACGCACCACGGTCTCTTCGACATCGCCTACCTGCGCTGCGTCCCGAACGTCACGCTGATGCAGCCGAAGGACGAGGACGAGTTCTCCGACATGCTCCACACCGCGCTGAAGTCGGGCGCGCCGATGTTCATTCGCTACCCACGCGGTGCCGCCGCCGGCAAGGCGATCAAAGCGCAGCCTGCGCTTATTCCGCTCGGTAAAGCCGAAGTCCTCCGCGGCGGTGTCGATGTCCAGTTATGGGCGCTTGGCACGATGGTGCCCGAAGCCCAGGCGCTTGCTGATAAGCTCGCTGCCGAGACCGGTCTTTCCGTCGGCGTGGTTAACGCGCGTTTCGCCAAGCCCATCGACGGCACCTTGCTCGTCGAGCAGGCCAAGTCGGCCAAACTCATCGTCACGCTTGAAGATGGCGCCGTCACTGGCGGCTTCGGCACGGGCGCGCTCGAGACGCTCGCCGAACATGGCGTGCGCACGCCGATCGTCCGCCTCGGCTGGCCCGATCGTTTCGTCGGCCATGCCACCGACGTGAAGACACTGCGTGCCGCCCACGGCCTCTCGCCCGACCAGATGCTGGCGACGGTGAAAGCTGCGTTGAGGTAGGGCGGCCATTGCCATGGCCGCCGTTCGCCGTGGCACGTCCGTATCGCCGGGCAAGGTCGCCGATTATCCTTAAGTCCGTCCGCCCACGGACGCGACGCAGTCGCGCCCCTACCTATTGAGTAACCTTTAGGTGTCCTCAGAACTCGTAGCCGACGCGGAGGCGCGTTTCGTAGGGCGACTTCTTCGTGACGTTGAGGTCGCCTTTGTTCGCCGGGGTGGCGGTCACCTGAGCCAAGACGGTGAAGGTCGTGAAGAAGCCACCGCTCTGGTAGCGCACGCACGGGCCGGCCAGTACGGCGGTGTATTGATGGTCGTTGAGTTCGGCCCATTCGGCTTCGACGATCGCCTCAGCACCGACATACCAGTTCGCTCCCACGGCGCAGGCGAGGCCCTGGGTGAGCTTGAACTTCACCGTGTCGGCGTGCGTGGCGGTCTCATGCTCGAGTTCGCCGATGATATTGGCGGCGTAGATCCATTCGTCGCTCGTACCGAAATTGTGCTGGAGGAGAAGCTTGGTCTCGAGCTTGAGCTGATCGCGGTGCGCGCCGTTCTTCGAACTCACCTGCGAATA
>CALEEU010000081.1 GCA_937875975.1 uncultured Opitutia bacterium
TTGTCGCGCCATTCGGACGCCACCTGGATGAATTTCTCGCGGCCGAGGTCGTGGCGCGTTTTACCTTCTTTCTGACGGAGTTCCTTTTCGACGCGGGATTGCGTGGCGATGCCAGCGTGGTCGGTGCCTGGAAGCCAGAGGGCCGATTTGCCTTCCTGTCGAGCGCGACGGACCATGATGTCCTGCAGCGTGTTGTTGAGTAGGTGTCCCATGTGCAGGACGCCGGTGACGTTCGGCGGGGGGATCATCACCGCAAAGGATTCGCGGGTGTGGTCTACCTTGCCCTTGAAGCAACCCGCCGCGACC
Source organism: uncultured Opitutia bacterium (assembly GCA_937875975.1). Taxonomy (GTDB): domain Bacteria; phylum Verrucomicrobiota; class Verrucomicrobiia; order Opitutales; family UBA953; genus UBA953. The sequence goes on from CALEEU010000081.1 coordinate 307, forward strand.
CAGCGGTCGTACCACTGCTGTTCAACGCCTTGCGGCTCATAAGATTTGGGGATTTCGGCCATCGGAAAGGGGAATGATTAGGGGTTAAGTTGGGGATTGAAAAGAACGGACTAGGCGGGCATTAAGATAAGCAAGCCAGGCCCCATGCAATGGGTGGCCGACGAATCCCGCCAGGTCCGGAAGGAAGCAACGGCAGTCAGTCCATCCGTGTGCCGTGGCAAGCCTGGCCCCTTGCTTTTCATTCGACGCCTTCCCTTCATTTGGGAGGGCGTCCTTGTTTGGGTATAAAATAAGAAAGGGTGCTATTCGCACCCTTTCGTTCAAAAGTCCTTCCCTGGCTTAGAGCGAGTGGATGCTCGACTTGCTGACGGCCATCGCGGCTTCCTTGAAGGATTCGCTGACGGTCGGGTGGGCGAAGCAGGTACGGGCCACGTCTTCGGCGCTGCCGCCGTATTCCATGTGCGCGCAGGCTGCGGCGATCATCTCGGAAGCGCCCCTGGCGACCATCTGGACTCCAAGGAGCTTATCGGTCTTGGCGCAAGCGATGACCTTGACGAACCCGGCGGTACAATCGGAGGCGATCGCGCGTCCGTTGCCGGCGAGCTGGAACTTGCCGATGGCGACTTCGATATTCTTGGCCTTGGCCTCGGCCTCGGAGAGGCCCACGCAGGCGACTTCGGGGTCGGTATAGATGACGCCGGGGATGATGGCGTAGTTCACGTGACCATGCTTGCCGGCGAGATTCTCGGCGACCGCGACGCCTTCTTCTTCGGCCTTGTGCGCGAGCATCGGGCCGGCGACGACGTCACCGATGGCGTAGACGCCGGGAAGGTTGGTCAGGAAGTGGGCGTCGATGACGATACGACCGCGCTCGTCGAGCTTGAGGCCGGCTTCCTGGGCGCCGAGACCGGTCGTGTTGGCCTTGCGGCCGACGGCGACGAGGATCTTGTCGGCGGCGAATTCGAGGGATTTGCCATCGCGTTCAGCCGTAAGGGCGGAACCCCCGGCGCTCTTTTTCACGCCGGTGACCTTGGCGCCTAATTCAAACTTCACGCCCTGCTTCTCGAAGGCGCTCTGCGCGGCCTTGGCGACGTCGGCATCATAAGATGGTCCGCCGATGGTGGGAAGCATCTCGACGACGGTGACCTGCGAGCCGAGGCGGGCCCAGACGGAACCGAGCTCGAGGCCGATGGCGCCCGCACCGACGACGACCATCTTTTCTGGAACGGCTTTCAAGGAGATGCCGTGGTCGGAGGAGATGACGGTCTCTCCGTCGAACTTCATGAACGGGAGTTCGATCGGGACGGAGCCCGTGGCGATGAGGATGTTCTTGGTCTCAAGCGTGCGGTCGCCGGCGGTGGAGCGGACGAGCACCTGGCCGGACTTCACAAGTCGGCCGAGGCCGCGGACGATCTCGACGTTGCGCTTCTTGAGCAGGGCGCCGACGCCCATGTTGAGCTGGGCGACGACCTTGTCCTTGTTCGCGAGCATCGCGGAGACGTCGAAGGTGATCTTCTCGGCGCCGACGAGGCCATGCTTCTTGCCGTGCAAGGCCTCTTGGTAGACTTCGGTGGAGTGGAGAAGGGCCTTGGAAGGGATGCAGCCGACGT
>CALEEU010000082.1 GCA_937875975.1 uncultured Opitutia bacterium
CAAGCCGGGGCGACGCCGCCGCACCATGGCGCGATCGTCGGGCACGGCGAGTTCCGCTACCGCGTCGACAAGCTCTGGTGTCAGGCCGACAAGGCCAAGCACCCCGTCAAGGATTGCCATGAGATGGTCCAGGCCGGCGACGGCCGCCTCTACCTCATCACCAACCATAAGCAGAACAACGTCCTCGTCTTCGACGGGGACGGCAAAGTCGTCGACGCCTGGAGCGTGGGCATGGGCGCCGGACACGGACTCAGCCTCGAGCGCGGCGCGGACGGCAAGGAACACCTCTGGCTCGTGGACAACGGCGGGCGGGTCGTGAAGACCACGCTCAAGGGCGAGGTCGTCCTCGAACTCCCGCATGCACAGAAGTGCGGCGCTTATTCCGACAAGGAACCTTATTCCCCGACCGAGGCCGTGGCCGCGCCCAATGGCGACATCTACGTCGCGGACGGCTACGGATCGCAGTTCATCCTGCGTTTCGACCGGAACGGCAAATACCTGAGCAAGTTCGGCGGTAAGAGCACCCAGCCGACCAACCCCGGGAAGTTCATGCAGGCCCATGGCGTCGCGATCGACACGCGGGGACCTGAGCCCCTGCTCGTCTGCACCGAACGCGTGCGGAATGAATTCAACTGGTTCACCCTGGACGGTAAGCACGTCAAGGGCGTCTACCTCCCCGGCGCCTACGTCAGCCGCCCCGTCATCCACGGCAAGCACCTGTACTCCGGCGTCTGCTTCGGCGCCAAGCCCGACGACCATCGCATGTGGCAGGGCCGCGGGTTCGTCACCATCCTCGACGAAGCCGGCAAGGTCGTCGCGAACCCCGGCGGCCGGGAGCCCAAGTACGTCGACGGACGACTCCAGCTCATGCTGCAGGACCAACCTGTCTTCAATAATTGCCACGACGTCTGCGTCGACTCGCGGGGCGACCTTTACGTCTGCCAGTGGGCCAGCGGCAGCGTCTACCCCTACAAACTCCTTCGTCTCACATGAGCCCTGATCCGCTCGACCCTTCGCGTCGCTACTTCCTCGGCCAGTGCACCGGGCTCTCGCTCGGCGCCATGGCGCTCTCGACGCTCGTCGGCCGCGCGCTCGCCGCGGACGGAGCGGGCAAGCCCGGCCTCCCCCACCTCCCGCACTTCGCCGCCAAGGCCAAGCGCGTCATCTTCCTCACCCAGTCGGGCGGCCCTTCGCAGATCGAACTCTTCGACGAGAAGCCCGGCCTCACGGCGCTCGCCGGCACCGAGCTCCCCGAATCCGTGCGGCGCGGCCAGCGTCTGACCACCATGACCTCGGGCCAGAAGCAGCTCATCAAGCCCGCGGCCACGAAGTTCGAACGCTGCGGCCAGAGCGGGCAGAACCTCGGCGAGTGGCTCCCGCACCTGAAGACCGTGGCGGACGACCTCTGCGTCATCCGGTCGATGCACACCGACCAGATCAACCACGCCCCGGCCATGACGCAGTTCCTGACCGGCAACCAGATCCCCGGTCGGCCGAGCCTCGGCGCCTGGGCCAGCTACGGCCTCGGCAGCGAGAACCGCGACCTTCCTGACTACCTCGTCCTGCTCTCCAAGATGCAGCGGCCGAGCGACCAGCCCTTGTATGATCATTATTGGGGCAGCGGCTTCCTCCCCTCGCGCTACCAAGGCGTCAAACTGCGCAGCGCCAAGGACCCCGTCCTTTACCTGCGCGACCCCGACGGCCTGCCGCGCGAACTCCGCCGCGAGATGCTGGACACCCTGGGCGCCCTCAACCAGCAAGCCCTGGCGCGCTCCGGCGACCCTGAGATCTCCACGCGCATCCGCCAATACGAGATGGCCTACCGCATGCAGGCCAGCGTGCCGGAGCTCACCGACCTCAGCGACGAGAAGGATGAAGTCTTCGAGCTCTATGGTCCGGACTCACGGCGGCCGGGCAGCTACGCCGCGAACTGCATCCTCGCCCGTCGCCTGATCGAACGCGGCGTCCGCTTCGTGCAGCTCTTCCACCCTGACTGGGATCACCACAGCCGGCTCACCTCCTGGTGCACCGCGCGTTGCCGTGATACCGACCAGCCCAGCGCCGCCTTGGTCAAAGACCTCAAACGTCGCGGGTTGCTCGAGGACACGCTCGTCGTCTGGGGCGGCGAGTTCGGCCGCGGCGTCGCCGGCCAAGGCAAATGGGACAGCCCCGAAGCCGGCCGCGACCACCACCCGCGTTGCTTCACCATGTGGATGGCCGGCGGCGGCGTGAAGGCCGGCACCAGTTACGGCGAGACCGACGACTTCAGCTACAATGTGGCCAAGGATCCCGTGCACGTGCACGACCTGCACGCCACCATCCTGCATCTCCTCGGCATCCACCACGAGCGGTTCACCTACCGTCACCAGGGACTTGATTTCCGGCTGACCGGAGTCGAACCGGCGAAAGTGGTGAAAGGGATTGTCGCGTAGCGCGCGCCGAGGACACGAGGACCGGAGGACACGAGGGCGCAGGAGAGGCCCGGAGGCCCAGAGGCTTGGTGGACCAGAAGAACATCTTCGGGTCTCAGGTCTCGGCGATCGGAAGCCAGGCACGGGTTATCAGGTTCGGGTACGGGTACGGGTCCTGAACCTGTACTTGAACCAGAATACCCGAACCTGGGACCGGAGGGCCGAGACCTGGGACCTGAGAATTTATTGGCTAACCGCCAACCGCTAACCGCCACCCGCTATAACCGATTTCACCTCCATTTCCCTCCATTTGAACAAGTGCCGTTGACGGGTGTCCAAAGGGCATAGAAAACAACTGCCTCATGAGAAACCCCCTCTCTGCCCTGCTGGCGTTCCTGCTGGCGGCCTTCTCCCCGCTTTCCGCCCAGGATGGCTTCAAGCCTCTGTTCGACGGCAAGACCCTGGCCGGCTGGGACGGCAACCCGGAGCTGTGGTCCGTCGAAGACGGCGCGATCACCGGCAAGACCAAGGGACCTGACCATCTCGCCTACAACCAGTTCCTCGTCTGGAACGGCGTCGTGAAGAACTTCGAACTGCGCGCCAAGGTGAAGTGCTCCGCCAGCAACTCCGGCATCCAGTATCGCAGCAAGGCGCTGCCGGAAGTCGGCAAGTGGGTCGTCGGTGGCTACCAGTGCGACATCCATGCCAACCCGCCTTACAACGGCATGGTCTATGACGAGCGCGGCCGCGGCATCCTCGTGCAGAACGGCCAGAGCGTCATCATCGACGACAAGGCCGCCAAGTGGCTCTCCGCCGAACACGATCCCGTGAAGGTCGATTTCACCGAGTGGCATGAGTATGTCATCATCGCGCAGGGCAACCGCCTGATCCACAAGGTCGACGGCAAGGTCACCATCGAACTCGTCGACCACGACGCCAAGGACCGCGAACTCGAAGGCCTGCTCGCCTTCCAGGTGCACAAAGGCCCAGCCATGATCGTCCAGATCAAGGACGTCATGCTCAAGGAACTTCCTGAGTCCCCGCTCGTCACCCTGGACAAGAGCCCCATCCCCAGCGATGCCCAGCGCATCGTCGCCCCGGCGCCTGGCAAGAAAGCCCCCGCCAAGAATGCGCCCAAGGCCGCGCCCGCTCCGGGCAAGGCGAAGGCGAAGGCCAAGGCTCCGGCCAAGAAGGCTCCGGCCGGCGACACCGGCAAGGAGATCGGCGAGAACAAGGCCACGCCTGTCAGCCGCATCAAGGCTCCCGCCGGCTTCCAGGTCGAACTCCTCTACTCCGTCCCCGGCGCCGAGAAAGGCTCCTGGGTGGCCCTGTGCGTCGATGACAAAGGACGGATCTACGCCAGCGACCAGTACGGCGACCTCTACCGCTTCCCCGCGCCCGCCGCCGGCCAGACCCTCAAGGCCGCCGACATCAAGAAGATGCCGGTGAACATCCGCGCCATCAACGGCATGACCTGGGCCTTCGGCGCCCTCTACGCCGGCGTGAACGATTACGAGAAGAAGATCCCCAGCGGCTTCTACCGCCTCAGCGACAGCGACGGCGACGACCAGCTCGACAAGGTCGAACTCCTCCGCGACATCCAGTCCGGCGGCGACCACGGCGTCCACAAGGTCGTCGTCACCCCCGATCAGCAGGGCTTCTACCTCATCAGCGGCAACAACGCCGTGAAGACCGAGACCCCGGCCACCTCGCCCGTCGCGCCGCTCTGGGGCGACGACCATCTCCTGCAGCGCATGCCGGACGGCCGCGGCCACAACCGCCACGTGCTCGCCCCGGGCGGCATCGTCTACCGCATCAGCAAGGACGGGAAGACCTTCGAGACCTTCGCGAGCGGCTTCCGCAACATCTACGGCGGCGCCCTCAACCGCGCCGGCGACCTGTTCACGTACGACGCCGACATGGAGTATGACTTCAACACCCCGTGGTATCGCCCCACGCGCGTGAACCACGTCGTCAGCGGCGGCGAATACGGCTGGCGCAACGGCGCCGGCAAGTATCCGGAATTCTACGCCGACAACCTGCCGGCCACCGTGAACATCGGCCCTGGCTCGCCCACCGGCATCGCCTTCGGTTACGGCGCCAAGTTCCCGGCCAAGTATCAGGAAGCCCTCTACATCATGGATTGGAGCTGGGGTAAGATCTACGCCGTCCAGCTCAAGCCGCAGGGCGCGAGCTATGTCGGCGTGAAGGAAGACTTCATCCAGGGCGCGCCCCTGCCCGTGACCGACCTCGCCATCCACCCGCAGGACGGCGCGATGTATTTCGCCATCGGCGGCCGCAAGGTCCAGTCCGGCCTCTACCGCGTGACCTACGTGGGCAAGGAATCGACCGAACCCGTCCTGGCCTCCGCCGCCAAGGCCGCGCCCGAAGTCATCGCCCGCAAGGCCCTCGAGCAGTTCCACGGCAAGCAGGACCCCAAGGCCGCCGACGTCGCCTGGCCGCACCTCGCTTCGTCCGACCGCTGGTTGCGTTTCGCCGCCCGCGTGGTGCTCGAGCATCAGCCGCACGCCGGCTGGAGCGAGCGCGCCTTCGCCGAGCAGAACGCCACCGCCCGCCTCGAGGCCCTGCTCGCGCTGGCGCGTCAGGCCGCCCCGTGCCCTTACCACACCGCCAAGGCCGCCAAGCCCGACCCGCGCACCGGCATCGCGCCGACGATCGCTGAGCCCACCGCCGAACAGGCCGCCCTGCGCGATCGCCTGCTCGCGGCCCTGCGCGCCGACGACTTCGCGAAGCTCACCCAGGAGCAGAAGCTCCTGAACCTCCGCGTCGCCCAGATCGTCCTACACCGCTACGGCAAGCCGGACGACGCCGGTATCGCCGCCGTGACCCGCTATTACGACGCCACCTATCCCGCGGCGAACTTCGAGCTCAACTGGCTCCTCACCGAGACCCTGAGCTTCCTGCAGTCCCCGACGCTGGCCGCCAAGGCCATGGCCGTGGTCGCCGACGCCGGCAGTCAGGAGCCCGAGATGGAGATCATGCGCAGCCTGCGCATGCTCAAGGCCGGCTGGACTCCGGAGCTCCGCGAAAAACAGCTCAACTGGTTCGTCAAGGCCGCCAGCTACCGTGGTGGTTCGAGCTTCGGCAAGTTCATCGAGTTCATCCGTAACGACTCCCTCGCCACGTTCTCGCCCGAAGAGCTGACCCGCCACGATAAGCTCGTCGCCCTGGCCAAGAACCCGCCCATCAAATCGGCTTATGAGAACGTCGGCGCCATCTTCGCCGGCCGCACGCCCAAGAACTGGACGCTCGAAGAGCTGAGCGCCGCCGCCCGCACCGGCATGAAGGGCCGCGACTACGAGAACGGTCGCAAGATCTTCGGCGCCGCCGCCTGCTTCGCCTGCCACCGTTACGGCAACGCCGGCGGCATGAACGGCCCGGACCTCACCGGGGCCGGCGGCCGCTACAGCCCGCACGACCTTCTCGACCAGATCATCCACCCCAGCAAGGAGATCAACGAGCAGTTCGCGCCCGTCGTCGTGACCAAGCAGGACGGCACCACCGTCACCGGCGTCATCGTGAACCTCAACGGAGACACCGTGCAGATCAACACCGACCTCTCCGATCCTGACCAGCGCGTCGGCTTCGACCGCAAGCAGGTCACGAGCATCGAAGTCTCCAAGGTCTCGCCCATGCCTCCCATGCTCCTCAGCATGCTCACCAAGGACGAGGTCCTCGACCTCCTGGCGTTCGTGCTCAGCGGCGGCGACAAGAACGGCCCCGCCTTCAAGAAGTAAGGGCGGCCAAAGGCCGCCAGGGGACACGTGGGCAAGGTGACACGGGGACAAGGCGGAAACATTAGTTGACCCGTTGATCAGTTGGCCGGTTGGCCAGAAGTAAGACCCTAAACGAGACCGGGGACCGAGAGGTTGCCGGTCTCTTTCAATAGGCGGGGTAACGTTGCGGATGGCAGGTGGCGGCCCCAGGTGACGGGTGGCGGGACTTCGGGTCTTTCCTCGATTCAGTCATCTGTCATCGATTCAGCCATCCACCCAGCTGGTTACTATGTCGTGACGCGGTCCCGACCCTACCCAAGGCAGAGGCAACTAGGTCAGCACGCGGTGCTGACCCTACCTCGATGCAGTCCTGGCCAACGAGCCAACTTCTCTGGCTTATCGATTTAGTCCTCAATTCCGCCTTCCCCTCCTTGCCTCGGGCCCTCCGGTCCTCTAGTCCTCGAGTCACCCCCATGCGTCTCGCCCTCGCCTTCCTCTCCCTTTGCGTCGCGCTGACCGCGGGCGCCCAGGAAAAAACCGCCAAGAAGAAAGCCGGGGGCTATCCGCCGACGATCGAGGGCACGAAGTCCGAGACGTATCGCAAGGTCGGCGAGACCGAACTCAAGGTCTGGATCTTTGAACCCACGCAGAAGTCTGCCAAGTCCCTGCCGGCCATCGTGTTCTTCTTCGGCGGTGGCTGGACCGGCGGATCGCCGACCCAGTTCGAGCCACAGAGCCGACACCTCGCCGGACGCGGCATGATCGCCATCGTCGCCGACTATCGCGTGAAGACGCGGCAAGACGCCAAGCCCGCCGATTGCGTTTCGGACGCCAAAGCCTGCGTGCGCTGGGTGCGCGCCAACGCCGGGCGCCTCGGCATCGACCCGGAGCGCATCGCCGTCGGCGGGGGTTCGGCTGGCGGTCACCTTGCGGCCTCCGTCGCCACCTTGCCAGGACTCGACACCGCCAAGGATGACAAGTCGGTCTCTTGCCTGCCTAACGCGCTCGTGCTCTTCAATCCCGGCACGGTGATGGCCCCCTTCCCCGGACTCGACCTCAAGGGCTTCGGCGCTGGCCTGGATAAAGCCAGGTTCGGTTGCGAGCCGACGGAGATTTCGCCGATCCACCACGTCAAGAAAGGCACGCCGCCGACGATCATCTTCCACGGCAAGGCCGATACCACCGTGCCTTACTCGACCGTCGAGAAATTCGCCGAGGTCATGAAGGCTTCTGGCAATCGCTGCGACCTCGTCGGCTATGAAGGCCAGCCGCACGGCTTCTTTAACAAGTCGAAGTACGCCGAGACCCTCGCGGCCGCCGACGACTTCCTCGTCTCCTTAGGCTACCTGCCCGCCAAGAAATAATCCCATGCGCCCTTTCCTCGCCTCCCTACTCCTCGTCTCCGCCGGGCTCACCGCCGCGACGCAGCCAAACGTGATCGTGATGCTCGCCGATGATGCCGGCTGGGGTGATTATTCCTTCAACGGTAACCGCCAGCTCGCGACACCAAATATCGATGCGCTCGCCAAGGGCGGCGCGCACTTCGATCGCTTCTTCGTGCAGCCGGTCTGCTCCCCCACTCGCTCTGAGTTCCTAACTGGACGCTACCATCGCCGACTCGGAGTTTACGGCGTCTCCACCGGCCAGGAGCGCATGAACCTCGACGAGAAAACCTTCGCCGATTCCTTTAAGGCCGCCGGCTACGTTACGGGGATTTTCGGCAAGTGGCACAATGGCAGCCAGTGGCCTTACCACCCGCTCGCCCGCGGCTTCGATACCTTCTGGGGCTATACCTCCGGCCATTGGGGTGAATACTTCGATGCTCCGCTCGAGCACAACGGCGTCATGAAGACGTCCAAAGGCTACATCGTCGACGTCCTGACCGAGAAAGCCCTGCAGTTCATCGATCGCAACAAGGCTAAGCCCTTCGTGTGTTTCGTGCCGTTCACCACGCCACATTCACCTTGGTCTGTGCCGCCGGAGGACTGGAACCGCTTCAAGGACAAGCCCATCACCCAGACCGCCACTCAGTCTGCGCTCGAGAAACTAGACGAAACGCGCTGCGCGCAGGCTATGCTCGAAAACCAGGACCGCAACGTCGGCCGCATCCTCGCCAAACTCAAGGAACTGAACCTCGAGAACGATACCATCGTCGTCTACTTCTCGGACAACGGCCCGAATGGCCACCGCTGGACGGGCGGCATGAAGGGCACCAAGGCGACCACCGACGAAGGCGGCGTCCGCTCTCCGCTCTTTATCCGCTGGCCAGGAAAGATTGCCGCCGGCTCGCAGGTGAAGCCCATCGCTGGTGCCATCGATCTCAGCCCTACTCTCCACGGGCTCGCCGGCGTGAAGCGCGTCGGCGATAAGCCGCTGGACGGCCGTGACCTCGCACCGCTCCTCCGCACGGGCTTAGACGCCGATTGGGCACCGCGATACATTTTCAACTCCTGGGCCAACAACGTCAGCGTGCGCACGCAGACGCACCGTCTCGACAACGCCGGTAACCTTTTCGACATGATCGCCGACCCCGGTCAGACCACCCCGATCCAAGCGAAACAGCCTGATCTCGCCAAGGAACTGACGAATGCAGTCTCCGCGTGGCGCAAGGAACTCGGCATCGCGGCGCCCGTCGGCGGCAAAGGTAAGGGTAAGGCCGCCAATGGACCCGGCAGCGGCGTCGACCCGCGCCCCCTAGCGATCGGCTATCGGGAATTCCCGATCACCATGCTCCCTGCCCGCGACGGAGAAC
>CALEEU010000083.1 GCA_937875975.1 uncultured Opitutia bacterium
CCTGACCCTGATCGGCGGCGCGGTCACCCTCGCCGGCGTCGCCTGGGTGCAGTCGTTGACGAGGAAGCAAAAAAGTTGATCGGCTGAACGCTTGGCCTGTTGAACAGAAGAGAGCAACGAGGCCCACGCTCCTACTTCTGGCCAACTGATCAACAGATCAACGGTTCAACTATCTCATCACTTCCCTAACTCCACCGCCGTCCAAGGCGCGGTGCGTCCTTTGGTCGCTTCGCGCACGGTCCTGACCTCCGCCGGCGTCACCGTCGAAGCCGAGTTGCCGAAGGCCGAGCGGACATAAGTGAGGACATCGGCTAGCTGCTGATCGTCCAAGCCCATGGGGGGCATCGGCACGAGGCCGTAGTCCTTGCCCTGAACCTTGGTGGGGCCGGCTAAGCCATGCATGGTGATCTTGATCAAGGTCTGGACGTCGCCGGCGACCCAGTCGCTCTTGGCCAACGGCGGATAGACGCCAGTGAGCCCCTGACCTGCGGCTTGGTGGCAATTAAGACAGAGGGCCTCGTAGATGGCTTGTCCGGGCGAGACGACGGACGACCCGGTGCTGGCGATCTTCTTGAAATAGGCGGCCTGCGGGGCGGACAGTTCGGCAGCCAGCTTACCGGCGGTCGAAGCCAAGTGCCTTACGGTCTGCTTCAGGGCATAGTCGAGGAACTTATCTGAGGGCTGCTCGACCGCTCCTAAGGCGGTGCGCAGCGAAGTGTGACCACCAACATGACTAAGGGCCACGACGGCCTCCAGGCGAACACGAGGCTGCTTATCAGCGATGGCCTTGGCCAGGCGCACCTGGACATCGGGTAGCAGGGATGACCATTCCCCGACGACGCGGGCCGCATAGGCACGAATCCGGAAGTCAGCCGAGGACTGCAGGCGATCCAGCAGAGCAGTGCGGACGAGTCCATGCGACTGCAGTACGCCCATGGCTTCGAGATATTGAGACTCCGAGCGGTCCTTAGCGATAAAGGCATCCACGGCGGCGGCGACCTTCTCGGTCGGACGATTAAAGAGCAGACGGCGAGCCTGATAACGGGTCCAACGCTCGGGTGAGCCAAGCTGGGTGAACAGATCACTCTCAGACATGGAAACGAGGTCGGGCTGCTTCACGGTCGGCAATCCCTTGGCAGTGATGCGCCAGATACGGCCATGCGAACGATCGCGGCGCGGGTCGGCATAGCTGGCCTGGTAATGCCCGATGACGGCATTGAACCAATCGCAGGCATAAAGGGCGCCATCCGGGCCCACGGAGACGTCCACCGGACGGAAGGCTTTGCTGCTCGAGATGATGGGGCTGACGATGCGCTCGGTCTTGAACCCGGCTCCATCGTCGACGAAGCGGTGCAAGTCGACGGTGTTGCCGTAATAGCCGCCGATAAAAGCGGCGCCTTGGAGGTTTGCCGGCATGGCCTTGGTGCCGACGATATCCACGGAGTTAGACTTCAGCGGCGAATCGAAGAGCGAATGCGTCCCGGCATATTCGTCGGGTGTCTCGATCGCGCCGAGACCTGGGAGGCTGTAATAACCGGCGACGCGGTCACCGCTCTTATGGAAGGGCTGGAAAAAATCATCGAAGGCGACGCCCCAGCAATTATGGCCGGCCTTGCCATACTGGAAGAACGGCTGGAGTCGCTGGTTCTTCAGGTCGTAGCGCATCAGGCCCGACTTCGGCAGGCTGACGATACCACGCGGCGTCTCGACCCGCGTGATGGCGTGCAGGCCTTGGCTCATCCAGAGCGTGCCATCCGGACCATGGCTAATCGAGTTCACGAGCTGGTGGGTGTCGCCGACGCCAAAGCCTGACATCAGGACCTCGGTCTTGTCTGCCTTCCCGTCGCCATCGGTGTCGGTCAGTTTGATCAGGCGATCGAAATCGCACACGAGGATCGACGTGTTGCCGATATCGTCAGTCAGTGGTTCGACACCTTGGACCATCGTCAGGCCTTCAGCGAAACGGACAGCCTTGTCGGCCTTGCCGTCGCCATCGGTGTCCTCGAGGCGGA
>CALEEU010000084.1 GCA_937875975.1 uncultured Opitutia bacterium
ACCGCGGAAGTGGCGCCGCCAGCCGGGAGGGCCGTGACGGTGTCCTGCACGGCGACGAGCTGGGTGTTCTTGTTGCTGCCGAAATTGCTGTCGTAAGCGCCGAAACCGCCCTGCCCCACCACGCCGACGCCGTTGATCGGATCGTAGGCGGCGTAGTCGTTCCAGTTGGCGATGGCCCACGCGCCGAGGATGCCGTTGGCCTGGGAGGCGGGCGGCGTGTCGAAGACGATGCGGGAAGCATTACCTGGCTGACCGATGTTGCTGCCGGTGAAGTTCGCGGTGGTGCCGACCGCGCGGGTGAGCGAGGGGAAGCTGAGGAAGGTAGTGACGAAGTCGCCGCCGCCGTTGTTGGCGGAGAGCGTGTTGCCGCCTTCGGCCAGGGTGAGCGCGCCGAAGCGTTCGCCGACGTCCTCGCGGGCGAGGCCGGAGTAGATGAGGACACCGCCGCGCATGGTGACCGGGGCCGCGTCGTTGACGCGGTCATTGTTCACGAGCTTGGTGTCACCGTTGGTGTTCACCGTGAACGTCGCATAGTTCAGGATGAGCTCGGAGGTATTGAGGAGGGAGCCGTCGTCCTGGAGGGTGTTGCTACCGCCCATGAAGGCCGTGATGCCGCCGTGGCCCAGCGCGCCGGTCATGGTGAACGTGTAGCCGCCCACGCGGCCGAAATTGACGTTCGCTCCGGAGGTCGTGCCGTGGAAGCTGGCATTGTTACCGGGCAGATTGGTCACGAAGTTGCCGGTGCCGGTCGAGCTGGTGATGAGGCCGCCGCCGTCGATCTGGCCGCCCGTCGCGAGGTAACCCACGAACTGGGTGAAGCCGTTGAGGTCGAACGTGCCGCCGTTGGCGTGCACGAAATACTGCTGACCCGCGCCGTAGATGGCGTTCGAAAGGCCGAGCTTGACCGTGCCGCCCGTGATGTTCGTGGTGCTGCTCCAGTACTGGCGGCTGCTCAGGAGCAGCTCGCCGGGGCCCATCTTGTTGAAGATGCTTCCCGCGGTGACCTGACCGGTGAGGTCGACGGTCGTGCCGGCGCCCACCTGGAAGTAGCCCCCGATCGGCGCGGCCGCGGAGCCGAACTCGAGACGCGGCACGGAAAGCACGTGGGTGACGGGCTGCGCGCCGACGTCGCGGCCGAAGAGCAGGCCGCCGGAAGTGAGGGAAAGGGTCGAGAACTGCGGGCCGGAGATATCGCGCGCGGTCGCGTCGGAGACGGCGAGGGCGTTCAGGGTCGAACGCATCGCGGTGAGGTCGTCGGCCGAATAGGCCGAGGTGACCTTCGCGGTAGAGGTCGCGACGAGGGCGGCATCGGCCAGGGTGGTCGCGCCGGAGTAGCCGGCGAAGGCAACGACGCCATTGGCGCCGAACGCCGCGAAGTCGTCGGTGGGCACCAGGATACGAGCATCGAGGCCGCCGACGAGGTTGACGTGCGTCGGCGCGGTGGTGAAACGAACCTGGTTCGTCGTGCCGAGGCCGCCGATGCCGGAAAGGTCGAGCACCGAGGCGGAGTTCGGGTAAGCGATCGAAGCGAACGTGAGGACGTTGGAACCGGCGCCGGACATCAGGATGCGGCCCGCGCCTTCGCGGATCGACAGGGCTCCCGCCGTTTCGGTCGTGCCCGCGGCGTCATTGCCGATGAGGCGGAAGAGTCCGTTGTTCTCGAGGGACACGGCGCGACCGGCGATACGGCCGCCGCCGACGTTCCCGGCCGTGTTATCGAGGATGAACTCGGCCTTGTTGCGGACGAAGATGCCGTAGCTGGTGAGGGCGTTGAACGTGCCGGCGCCGCTGACGACGGCAGTGCCGCGGTCCATGCGCAGCTCTCCCCCGAAGGTGTTGGCGGCGGTGAAATTGAGCGTGCCGGTGCCACGGTAGTAGAGCGAGCTGCCGGTCGCGGTGCTGCTGCTGTTGACGATCGGGGCGGAGAT
>CALEEU010000085.1 GCA_937875975.1 uncultured Opitutia bacterium
GGCAGTCCGCCGTGCTGATCCCAACCTTGGTGGAAGAGCTGCACGAAGCGTACGCCTTTCTCGATGAGTCGGCGGGCCTGCAGGCAGTTTGCGGCAAAGGAACCGGGAGACTTCACGCTCTCGCCATACATCGCGAGGGTCTCGGGGGATTCCTTTGAGAGATCGGCGACCTCCGGCACGCTCGTCTGCATGCGGTAGGCCATCTCCGCCTGGGCGAGGCGCGCGTCGACCTCCGGATCGAGCTCGGCGGCGCGCTGGTCCGCGTTAAGCTTGCCGAGGGCGTCGAGCATGCCGCGGCGGGCATGCGGGGAGACCCCTTCTGGATTCGTGAGGTAGAGCACCGGCTCCTTGCCGGCCTTGAACTGCACGCCTTGATGCTCGGAAGGCAGGAAGCCTGAGCCCCAGAGTCGAGAATAGAGCGGCTGGTCCTTGGTGGCGTCTTGTGAGACCAATACGATGAACGAAGGGAGGTTCTCGTTCATGCTGCCGAGGCCGTAGGAAGCCCACGCGCCCATCGAAGGCCGGCCGGCGACCTGATTGCCGCAACAGAAGAAAGTGATCGCGGGATCGTGATTGATCGCCTCCGTGTGCATCGAGCGGATGACGCAGACATCGTCCGCGACGCCGCCGATATGGCTCATCAGGTCACTGTATTCCACGCCGCTCTGGCCGTACTTCTTGAAGTCGACGAACGAGCCGGCGAGCGGGAGGGTGGCCTGATAGCCGCTCATGCCGGTCAGGCGCTGTCCTTGGCGGACGGAGTCAGGCAGCGGTTGCGTATGTTTTTCGCGCAGGAGCGGTTTCGGATCGAGGGTCTCGAACTGCGAAGGGCCGCCTGCCTGGAAAAGGTAGATGACGCGTTTCGCCTTGGCCGGGAGGTGCGTGCCCTTGGGGAGGGTCGCCGCTTGGGCGTCGCCGGTGATGCCACGCATGGCCAAGGCGCCGAGGCCGAGAGCGGAGGCACCGAGGAAGTGCCGACGCGTGTGCTGCATGAGGCTGTCGTAACTGGGCTTTGCGGGATCCATGATCAGCGAGAGGTAACGGCCGCGTCGCTCGCCAGGATGGTCGAACAGACAAGGGTGAGGGCGGCAAGGGAAGGGTCGGCGGGCATCTTTGGTCCGGATGGCACCTGCACAGGTGCCGGCTGCTTCTTCGCCTTCGGGTCAGCCTTCGGTTCGGGGGCTGCGACCTTCACGGCCTCGGGAGCGAATTGCGGCGGCGTGGCCCTCTGGATCACGTAGAGCTCGTTGAGCGCGGCGAGTTCGGACGGGCGCGGATCACGCGTGCACACGTGGCGGAAGGCGGCGGCGATCTGCGCGGAAGGTTCGGCCGACGCTTTGCTCACCTTGACGGCCAGGCTTTTGGCGGCTTCGACGAAGCCTGGGTTATTCAGCAGCACCAGCGCCTGCAGCGGGGTGTTGGTGTTAAGGCGCTTGGGCTGGCAGATTTCGCGCGAACCGGCGTCAAAAATTAGCATATTATCGGGGGGGGCCGTGCGCTTACGATAAGTGTA
The DNA here is from genome assembly GCA_937875975.1 of uncultured Opitutia bacterium. Classification (GTDB taxonomy): domain Bacteria; phylum Verrucomicrobiota; class Verrucomicrobiia; order Opitutales; family UBA953; genus UBA953. The sequence continues at coordinate 1,514 of CALEEU010000085.1, forward strand.
GATACTTCGACGACGGGAGGACTCCTGCACGCTTTCGCCGCCGACTTTCTCGACGAGCGTACCTGCGGCCAGCAAAGCTTGGTCGCGGACCATCTCAGCCGTCAACCGAAGGACCGGACCGCGGGCGAGGTACTTGTTGGAAGGATCTTTCTCGCGTACTTCCGCGGTAGGGGTCGAAGATTGACGGAAGGTAGCACTGAGGACGAAGCGGCGAAGCATCGCCTTGGTGTTCCATCCACTTCGCACGAAGTCGACGGCCAAGGTGTCGAGGAGTTCGGGGTGTGTCGGTAGGTCGCCTTGCATACCGAGGTTCTCACTGGAGGCGAAGAGGCCGGAACTAAAGACCTGGGCCCAGAGACGATTGATGATGACGCGTGAGGCGAGGGGGTTCTTAGGATCGGTCAGCCAGCGAGCGAGACCAAGTCGGTTCTTCGGCAAGGACTCGTTCCAAGGGAAGATGCGAGCGGGGACGCCGGGCTCGCAAGGCTTGGTGAGGTCGGGCTTGTCGTACTCGCCGCGGGTCAGCAAAAAGGTTTTGGGAGCGAGAGATGAGTGCTCCATCGCGAAGAAAGGCGCGGCGGATTCTTCGTGAGCGGCAAGGGCACGGCGGGCTTGTTGGAGGCGTTCCCATGCTTGGGCGTAGCCCGGATTGGCGCGGATATGGGCATGCTCGGCGTGAACCGTCGCAGGCAAGGAGTCGGCGGTAAGGCCATGGAGGACCGCTACCTCAGCGGCCGTGAGGGCCGTGCGCCAAATCTGGATTTCGTCGAGTGAGCCGTTGCGGAAGCCCGCATCGCGGGTGCGGGAGCCGATCTCGAGGGCGTTATCGCGAGGCTTGGCGTGGAGGGTGTCGCGCACGATCGTCGTCTTCACTTCAAGGCCATCGAGGTACACGCGGAGTCCTGCGGCCTTGGATGAGCCGTCATAGGTGACCGTCACTCGCTGCCAGTTTCCGACCGGGAGCTCGGCTTGGGTCTCGATGGATGCCGCGCTGTTCGGCCAGAGGTGGATCATGCTCCAGCGGAGCTTCCCTTGATTGACCAGGAGTTCGACGCCCGAGGCATCGCCGTCACCCGTGTAGAAACCTGTGGCATGGAGGACCGTGGCGCGGGCATTCTTCTCCCCAAGGCGAAGGAAGGCCGAGAACGTGAAAGCATCGTGGCGACCGAGCTGCTTGAATTCTGGAAGGATGAAGCCAGCGTCGCCGTCGAACTTCACCGCTTGGCCTTTGACGCCAGGAACCAACTGCAAGTCTTCAGGCGACCCACGACGTTCGAACTTGGCGGGCTTGCCGCCGGTGGTCGCGTTATCGACGCCGGTCTTCGTGAAGGACTCGAGCGGGAAGTGGGCGAGCGGAGTCGGCACCTTGACGGCCGCCTTCGCGGTGGCGGTGTGGGTAGTCACCAGGCCTTTTTCCGCTGCCAGCACGGCGGCCCGGAGCTCGGCTTCCTTGCTGCGCGCTTCGTCTGACTTGTAGAGACGAACGAATGGAGGCGGCACCTCGCCATGGTAAGACAGAAGCCCGTTCTCGTTCTGGTCGCCGAACATCGCCGCCATCGAGAAGTAGTCCCGCTGGGAAATAGGGTCGTACTTGTGGTCGTGGCAGCGAGAGCACTCCATCGTTAGCCCCATGAAGCCGTAGCCTGCGGTCATCACGCGGTCGTTGATCCCATCTTGGCGGAATTCTTCGGCGATCGAACCGCCTTCGAAGGTCATGCGATGCAGGCGGTTAAAGGCCGTGGCAACGCGTTGGTCTTGCGTCGGGTTCGGCAGAAGGTCGCCTGCGAGTTGTTCGGTCAGGAACTGGTCGTAAGGCTTGTTATCATTGAAGGCCTTAAGAACCCAGTCGCGCCACGGCCAGGCGAACATGGCTTTGTCGCCCGTGTAGCCCCAGGTGTCGGCGTATCTTGATAGGTCGAGCCAGCCCACGGCGATATGTTCGCCGAAGCGGGGAGAGGCTAGCATCGCATCGACTCGCTTCTCGTAGGCGTCGGCTGACTTATCAGAGAGGAAGGCGTCGACCTCGGTATTGGTCGGGGGCAGGCCGGTCAGGGCGAAAGAAGCCCGCCGGAGTAGGGTGGTGCGATCGGTGGCGACGGAAGGCTTGAGACCGACCTTGGCGGCCTTGTCCGCGATGAAGGCGTCGAGCGGGTCCTTGGCCCAAGAGGAATCAGCGATCGCTGGCGTCGCGTGCGAAGAAGGGCTGACGAACGCCCAGTGCGGATCGTACTTAGCGCCTTGCTTGATCCAGCGACGCAGAATGTCTTTCTCCGCGCCGGAAAGCGGACGATGCAACTCAGGCGGCGGCATGATATCCTCTGGGTCGGTCGAGAGAATGCGATGGACCATGGTGCTTTTCTCGAGGTCGCCTGGGACGATTGCGATATCGCCGCTCTTGAGCTTCTTCGTGGCGCCGCCAATTTCATCGAGACGCAGGCCGGCCTTGCGCCCTTTATCGGCATCGGGTCCGTGGCAGCCGTAGCAACGATCGGAGAGAATCGGTCGCACTTCCCGATTAAAGTCCACCGGCGTTTCCGCTGCCCAGACGAGGGAAGTCGTCAGGATGCCGATGAGGGGAAGCGCGTAGGCACGCATGGGGTAGAGACACTCAACTTCTCCGGTCTGTTCCTGTCCAACTGCGATTCCGAGATAAGGAGAAGTTCTCATCTCATTTCCTTTCTTTTAGACGGCTAAGGGGAAGTCGATTTGCTCGCTCGAAACCTTTCGGTCGATTGCCCGACGATAGGAACGGACTAATCGCTTCCTATCCTTATACCATTGTACCTAATTGACTGATTCGGTCATATTTATCATAAAAGAAGGTTTTCGGTCATTTGAACTTGCGAAAAGGTTAGGAATTCCTCGAATACTGGCATGGCGACCAAACTTTTCGGCACGGACGGCATCCGCGGCAAGGCGAACGAATATCCCATCACACCCGAAATCGCCCTGCGCATCGGGCAGGCCATCTCCAGGGTCCTGCGCTCCAGCGGCGCCAATCATAACCGCGTCATTATCGGCAAGGACACCCGTATCTCGGGCTACATGCTTGAGACCGCTTTGACGAGCGGGTTGGTGTCGAGCGGGATGGACGTATTCCTGGTCGGGCCGATGCCGACGCCGGCGGTGGCGCATCTGACCAAATCGATGGGCTGCGGCGCGGGCATCATGCTCACGGCCTCGCATAACCCTTATGAAGACAACGGCCTGAAGATCTTCGGACCAGATGGTTTCAAGCTTTCGGACGACCTCGAATCGCTGGTCGAACAGGAAGTGCTTTATGACGTGAAAGCGAACGGCGTGACGGGCGACAAGATCGGCAAAGCCTACCGTATCGATGACGCCCGCGGTCGTTACATCGAATTCGTGAAGCAGAGTCTGGGTAATGCCCATCTTGACGGCATGAAGATCGTCGTCGATTGCGGACACGGCGCTGGATACTTGCTGGCCCCGCTCATCTTCAAGGAACTGGGCGCGAAAGTCGTGAAGCTCGGCGTCGACCCGGATGGCATCAACATCAACGCCGGCGTGGGGGCGCTTTATCCCGGGTTCGCCGGTAAGGTCGTGAAAGACCAGGGCGCCGACGTCGGTATCTCGCTCGATGGCGATGCTGACCGGGTGATCTTCTCGGACGCCAGCGGTGCCACTGTCTCCGGCGACCGTATCCTGGCGCTCTGCGCCTTGGCGTTAAAGGCGGAGGGCAAGCTCTCTGGCAATTCGATGGTGTGCACGGTGATGTCCAACCTCGGCCTCCATGAGGCCATGCGTAAGGCAGGCATCGGCGTGGTCACCACCGCCGTCAGCGACCGACATGTCATCGAAGCCCTCCGTAAAGGAGGCTATTCGTTCGGTGGTGAAAACTCCGGGCACCTGATCTTCTCCGACTACGCCTCCACCGGCGACGGCATCCTCAGCGCCTTGCAGGTGCTGCGCTTCATGCGCAGAAAAGGGGCCACCTTGGCCGACCTCGCCGCCGGCATGCGCGAATACCCTCAGGCGCTCGTCAATCTCAAGGTCAAGTCGCGCATCCCGCTGGTCCAACTCAACGCCCTGCAGGAGGAGATCCGTAAGGCGGACGCCGCGTTCGGCAATGCGGGGCGCCATCTCATCCGCTACTCCGGCACTGAGAACAAGCTGCGCATCCTCGTCGAGCACCAGGATAAGTCCGAGGTCGATCGATGGTCCCAAACCTTCAAGGCCGCGGTCGAAGCCGATTTCGAGAGCCTCTAAGATGGCCACTTTCCACATCCCCGTATCCGGTGATTCCAACGGCTGCCACCCTTTGACGCTCACCCGGTCACTCGCCGATTTTCCGTTGGCTAATCTCTCGCTTCGTCGTCACCAGCAAGCCGCGCTCATCGCCGCTGGTCTGACGGAGGCCGCTGGCCCAGATGGCGACATCACCGTCCACCCCGCCGCTTGGTTCGCATCCGCCGAACTAGCGACCTTCGTCACTGACGCGTCTTATGGTACGATGACGATGGTCGAGGGCGTCGTCCTTCTGGCCAGGAAGGGTGGGACGCGCGAACTGCGAGCGACCCAGTCTTTTGCCATCACCTATGGCTGGGACCTCCTCCGAGCCAACGTGGAGGCCATGACCGCCCGTAAATCCTACGTGCAGGAGTCGGGCGCGCATGCTTCGCTCTATGTAGACGGAAGGCTCCAGGTCGGCAAGGGTACCAAGATCTTGCCCGGGGTCGTCATCGAAGGGGACGTCATCATCGGGGATCACTGCAAGGTAGGCCCGAACTGCTACATCCGGGGATCGACCGCGATCGGCGACAAGTGTCACGTCGGTCAAGCCGTCGAGATCAAGAATTCCATCCTCCTGCCGGGCACCAACGTCGGGCATCTGTCTTACCTTGGTGACTCGATCCTCGGCGAAAAGGTGAACTTCGGCGCGGGCACGATCACGTCCAATCTTCGTCACGACGGCGGAGCCCACCGTAGTCCGGTCGAAGGACGCATGGTCGACACGGGCCGCCGTAAGCTCGGCGCGATCGTCGGCGACGGCGTGCACACCGGCATCCATACTTCCATCTATCCTGGACGTAAGTTTTGGCCTAAGACCTCCACGCTCCCCGGCGCCATCGTCGACAAGGATATCCTCGCCTGACCATGTGCGGCATCGTCGGATATGTCGGTCGTAACGCCGCTACGCCCGTGCTGCTTGGCGGGTTGCGACGCTTGGAATATCGCGGTTATGATTCCGCTGGTCTCTCTGTCCAGGAAGGGAAGTCCGTCCTCTCCTTGCGGGCCGTCGGTAAGGTCGCCCGGTTAGCGGACAAGGTCCGCGCCGAGTGGTCCGAAGAACGCCAGGCCAAGTGCGCCGTCGGCATCGCCCATACCCGTTGGGCGACGCACGGGGCGCCGACCGAGGCCAACGCCCATCCGCATGCGGACGCCAGCGGTCGCATCCGGCTCGTCCACAACGGCATCATCGAGAACTATCGCGTCATCCGTGCGAAGCTCGAGGCTAAGGGCCACGTCTTCACCTCGGAGACCGACACCGAGGCCGTCTCCCGGCTCATCGGTGAATATTACAAAGGTGACCTGCGCAAGGCCGTCATCAACGCCCTCAGGCAGGTCGAAGGGGCCTACGGTATCGCCGTCATCTCCGCCGACGAACCCGGTCGCATTGTCGTGGCCCGCAAGGGGAGCCCGCTCGTCATCGGCGTCGGCGAAGGCGAATGCCTGGTGGCCTCCGATCCTTCGGCCCTGATTGCTCACACCCGCCGGGTCATCTACCTCGACGATGGCGATGTCGCCTTGGTCACCGCGGATTCCGTGGACATCACCGATCTCGACCATGCGCCCATGGATCGCGATGTCGCTGAGCTCGAGTTAGAGGCCGGCGCGGTGGAGAAGGGCGGCTTTGAGCATTTCATGCTCAAGGAGATCCACGAGCAGCCCGAGTCCGTCCGGAATGCGCTCCGTGGTCGGTTAGACCTGCTGAACGGGACCGCCGTACTTTCGGGTATGGGCGCCACCGCCCGGGAGCTCATCGACCTGCAGCGTATCGTCATGGTCGGATGCGGCACCTCCTTGCATGCCGGCATGGTGGGGGATTTCGCTTTCGAGGACCTCGCCGCCATCCAGGCTGAAGTCCAGCCCGCCGCCGAATTTCGTTACCGTAATCCGCTGATCGACGGCCGCGACCTCGTCGTCGCCATCTCCCAGTCGGGCGAGACCGCCGACACCTTGGCCGCCGTCCGCGAAGCCAAGGACAAGGGCGCCATGGTCATGGGGCTCGTCAATGTCGTCGGCTCGACCATCGCCCGGGAAGCCGTTCGCGGCGTCTATCTCCATGCCGGCCCGGAGATCTCCGTCGCTTCGACCAAGGCCTTCACCAGCCAGGTGGCTATCCTGCTCCTCATGGCTCTCAAGTTGGGCCGGGGGCGCCGGCTCTCGCGGGAACGGGGTCTCGCCTTGGCCGCCGAGATTGAACGCCTCCCAGAACTCATTGAAGCGGTCCTTAAGCAGGATGCCGCCATCGCGAAGGTGGCCGAATCCATGGCCAAGCATGAGCATGCTTTCTTCCTAGGCCGTGGCCCGATGCATCCCGTGGCCTTGGAGGGCGCGCTCAAGCTCAAGGAAATCTCCTATATCCATGCCGAGGGGTATCATGCCGCTGAGCTTAAGCATGGCCCGATCGCCTTGCTGACCCCGGGCATGCCCGTCGTCGTGCTGGCCAATCGTTCGCCAGTCGTCGACAAGACCTTGGGCAACGCCGAAGAGTGCAAGGCCCGCGGCGCGCACGTCATCGCCATCGTCACCGAGGGCGGCCCGGAAGCTGCGATCGCCGACGAGGTCATCCGGATCCCTGATTGCGACCCGTTGATCGCAACGATTCCTGCCGCCGTCGCCTTACAGCTTCTGTCTTATCATGTGGCCCGCCTACGGGGCTGCCCGATCGATCAGCCGCGCAACTTGGCCAAGTCTGTGACCGTCGAGTAAGGGGAAGGCCTCAGCGATAGACCCTAGACCCTTGCCGTTGCATGGGGCGGAGGTGCGGACTTGCTCGGAATGCCATGAATGAACGCTCCCAAAAGAAGAAGTGCCGCTGCTGCCAGAAATCCAAGAGCCTGGACCTGTTCCACCGGCTTGAAGGTACGGCGGCGATTCATCCGTTCTGCCGCCCTTGCCTCGGCGCGGCAGCCCGCCGTCGTTCGGCCTTGAGGGGCGCTCGCCGGACGAACGCCACCCGGGCCTGTGCTCAGTGCGATCAAGAACTCCCCGTCCAGATGTTCCACTGGCTACGGGCTTCCGGCAGCTATCACAGCTACTGCCGCCCGTGCCACGCAGCGTACATGGCCGAACGTTACCGCCGCCTGCAAGGCGAACGTTGACGTTTTGGAAAGGGTTTCCCGCTGGTGGCTGGACCGGGACTTGAACCCGGAACCAATTGATTAAGAGTCAACTGCTCTACCATTGAGCTATCCAGCCAGACAGCGGGATGAGAATGAGTGCAAGACGCGGACGGGATTTCAAGAGCAAACGCACTTTAATCGGCAGGGAGCGGCCGGAGCGGACAAAGCGGGTGTTCGGAGTGGCCAGACCGGGACTCGAACCCGGAACCAATTGATTAAAAGTCAACTGCTCTACCATTGAGCTATCTGGCCTGCCGAACGTGTCGATTACGACACGCACAGAGGGAAGGGTAAAGAAAAATTGAACCTCAGCGATGGCCGCGCTGACGGACGGCCTCGAAAAGGCACACTCCCGCGGAGACGGACACATTGAGGCAGGGGACCTGGCCGAGCATCGGGATACGCAGGAGGAAATCACAGGTCTCGGCGGTCAGGTGACGTATGCCGTCGCCTTCGGCGCCGAGCACGATGGCCAGCGGGCCGGTGAGTCTGGCGGCGTAAAGCGATTGGCTGGCCTTGTGGTCAGAGGTGCCCGCCAGCCAGACGCCCGCGTCCTTAAGCTTCACCAGCGCGTTGCGTAGATTGTTCGCCTGGACGATGGGCATTGTTTCCGCGGCGCCGACGGCGACCAAGCGGACCGTATCGGTCACGGGGGCTGAGTTCTTCCGGGTGATCACTACGAAGGTGCAACCGGCGCAGTCGGCGTTACGGATACAGGCGCCCAGATTGTGAGGGTCCTGGACGCCATCGAGAACGAGGATGAGCGGATCCTTGACGTCCTTCAGGAGGGCCGGGATGTCGGCTTCGTCGAATTGACGAATCGGCCGATGGAGGTCGGCGTGGCGAGGGGCGCGATCGTTGCTCCGGGCCATGGTCGGATTATTTACGAGCCAGGCGACCCTGGGCGTGCAGCGCTTCGGCGATCTGGATCGCGTTGAGCGCCGCGCCCTTCCAGAGCTGGTCACCGGAGATCCAGAGAGAGATGCCGTTGTCGAAGAGGGTGTCCTTGCGCAGGCGACCGACGCCGCACTTTTCCTTGCCCGCGTAATCGAGAGGCATCGGATACTTCTTGTTCGCGGGGTCGTCGCAGAGTTCGGCGCCAGGAAAGGCGCTGATGGCCTTACGGGCGGCGGCGATGTCGACGGGCTTCTCGAACTCGGCGCTGATGGCGATCGAGTGGGCGCGGAAGACGGGGACGCGAACGCAGGTAGTCGTGACCTTGAGATCCGGGAGATCCATGATCTTGCGGCCTTCGTTCAGCATCTTCATCTCCTCCTTCGTGTAGCCGTCCTCGAGGAACGAGTCGACCTGGGGGATGACGTTGAAATTGATGGTGTGAGGGTAGACCTTCGGGGCGAGGGTCTCACCCTTGGCCCAGGCGCGGGCTTGGGCGTCGAGTTCGCGCATCGCTTCGGCGCCGGTTCCGGAGACGGCTTGGTAGGTCGAGGCGAAGAAGCGCTTAAGTCCGAAGGCCTGGTGCAGCGGGTAGAGGCCCATCAGGGCGATGGCCGTCGAACAGTTCGGGTTGGCGATGATACCCTTATGGTGGGCGAGGTGGTGCGCGTTGATTTCCGGGACGACCAGGGGGACGTCCGGAAACATGCGGAAGGCGGAGCTATTATCGATGACGATGCAACCGCGCTTTACGGCTTCGGGGGCAAGGGCGAGGGAGATCGAGCCGCCGGCGCTGAAGATGGCAAAATCGAGGCCTTCGAAGGCTTCTGGCTTGGCTTCCTGGACGGTCCATTCCTTGCCGCCGTAGGTGACCTTGGTGCCGGCCGAGCGGGCCGAAGCCAGGGGGCGGAGTTCGGCCACGGGGAAGTTCCGCTTGGCCATGAGCGCCAGCAGTTCTTGACCCACCGCGCCTGTCACGCCCACGATGCCGATACGATATGCCATGTTCTGAGTTCGAGTTAGGTTTGAAGAAAGAGGTGACCGAAAGCCTGAAAGGGCTGGGCCTACCTTCTGCGGAAGATTGCATCGTTGTGTCGATTGACCAGCAAAAACTCTGGCATATCCGTGGTCAGGATTGCGAAACCTACGTCGTCAGCACCGCCCGGGCTGGCCGTGGCTGCGTCGAAGATTCTCACCAGACCCCGGACGGGCTTCACCAGGTCGCTGAGAAGATCGGGCATGGCGCCTTCCCGGGCATGGTCTTTAAGGCCCGTCAGTCGACGGGGAAGCTCGCCTCCGAGTGGGCCACGCCCGAGGATAATCTTATCACCTCGCGTATCCTCTGGCTGGAAGGACTGGAGCCTGGTCACAACCAAGGTGTCGCGGCCGATGGCAAGGTCGTCGATACGCGCCGACGCTTCGTCTACATCCATGGCACGAACCAAGCCGCCAAGTTAGGCCAGCCGAATAGCCATGGCTGCGTCCTGCTTTCCGATACGGATGTGATTCGCCTCTTCGACCTCGTCCCGGTCGGCACACGGGTGCTGATCAGAGACTAACGGGGGGCCTTAGAATTTTCGTCTTGGTTCGCCTTTACCGCGATCGGCCACCAAGTCTCGAGCATCTCCTTTGCCACCGGACCAGCCGTTTTGCCACCCCAGGTATTGGTGTCAGTCTGGCCTTCGACCAGAACCGCAAAAGCGACGACTGGGTTGTCGGCAGGGGCGTAGCCGATCATCCAAGCAAGGTGAGCCTTCTCGCGCTTCTTGAAATACTCCGAGGTGCCGGTCTTGCCGGCATAAGGTAGGCCGGGGATGCGAGCGACGCGGGCCGTGCCCTCCTCGACGCAACGTAACATGCCGCCGCGAAGGGCGTCGAGCTGGTCAGCATTAAGGCCGATCGGCTCGGCGCCGACGTGTCGACCGGTTCGCTCCCGTGAATGGATGATGGACGGAATCGTGCGGGTTTCGCCACGGGCGATGGAAGCGGCGACGCAGGCCATGTGTAACGGCGTGGTCAGCAGGTACCCTTGGCCGATGGAAAGATTGGCCGTGTCGCCATCGTTCCAAGCGCCGGCGCCGATGCGTAGTTTGTAGGCGCGATCAGGCACGACGAGTCCCCGGCTGGCCGCGTAAGGCAGCTCCGTCATCGGCTGGCCGCCGGTCTCCATGTCGCTGACGGTCTGCAACAGAGGCGCATCCAGCCCGAAACGCCGAGATTCGGCGGCGAGCGCTTCAATGCCCGTGCGGAGGCCGACCTGGTAGTTCCAGACGTTGCAAGAAACCGCGAGCATCTTGTCGAGGTTGACCTCGCCGTAGCCCACCGGCTCATGCTCAGGGTAATCCCGATTACCGACCCTGAAGAAAGGACCGCAATCAAGGATGTCGTCCCAATCGACGACCTTCTTGCGCATGCCTGCGGTAGCCGTGATGACCTTGAAGGTCGAACCAGGCGGGTATAGACCTTGGGTCGTCCGATTCAGCCAGCCGCCGGATTTCTCAATCTCATCATAGTACCTGGAAGACACGCGATAGGCCAGACGGTTGGGGTCAAACGAAGGCTGACTCGCAAGGGAAAGGATTTCGCCGGTGTGGATATCGATCATCACGGCTGCCGCCGGCAGAAGATCGCCCTGCGGATCCGTCAGCCTGCCCAGCGCGCGTTCCGTCGCCTGCTGGATCCGATAGTCGAGCGAAAGCATCACGTTGCCCCCTTGCTCAGGTTCGCTGTATTTCAAACGGGTCTGATTATAGCCGGAGGAAGTCTTCGACCAGAGTTCCCACCCGCTACGGCCGCTGAGGATGTGATTGTAGCTGAGTTCGACGCCAGCCGCGCCCGTTTTTCCGGTATAGCGAAGCTTCTGCATCGATTCGACGCGGACCTCCGAGATGTCATCGACGTTATCCGGCAGGGTATCGGTATCCTTGACATAACCTAGCACATGGGCCGCCATGGCGCCATAGGGGTAGGTGCGGACGTTGTCCTGGTCGAGGCGGATCGGGCCTTCCACGGGAAACTGCTCGATGAAGCGTGCCACGGATTTGGTGCCGTCGTCCGCGGTCAGCGCCTGACCCGTGCCCGGGAAGGCCAGATCATTGACGAGGGTGAAGGGAAGGGCGCGTCGCTCGCGCAGATGCTTGCGGAGCTCGTCGATGTTGATCTGCCGTTCCGCCGGGGCGGTGACCGGGGTAAGTTTCGCGACCGATTCAAGTCCCCTGGTATTTCGATTCGTCTCATCGATGACGAACCAGACCTTGTTGAGCCAGCCTTGCAGCACCCGCACGCGCGCGTCTTCCATCAGCTTCTCGCGATCGATGCTGACGGCTTCACGCGCTTTCTCCGCAGCAAGAAGACGCAGGTACTCCGTACGAAAATCCTTCTGCAGCGCAGCAAGATCGGCCTTCACGCTCCAGCGGGCACGGTTGTCCACCAAAGGGAAGCCGTTGCGATCGTAGATACGACCCCGGGCGGGAGGGCGTAACACGACGCGACGACTCTGGGTGTCCGACTGCTCCTTGAGGTCGTTGGACTGGATGAGTTGGCGGTAGGCCAACCCGCCGACGACATAGAGGAAACCGGCGAAGAAAAAGAAGAAGACGCCGTAGAGACGCAACCGGTCGACCGGGGTCGAGGGAAGCACGTGCATGTCGGATGATTCCTTCATGGCCTGTCGGGGGCCGGCGGAACGTTAAGTCGATCCATGACGGCATTCTGGGTCAGGGCGACGGGGAGCAGGCCGGTCGTGCCCACGACACCTGCGAGCAGGAGCTGAAGGCTGAGATGCCAAGCCAGGTCTCCCGCGGCGGCGGGCGAAGCATAGGATGAGGCGACGAACCAGATCAGGCAGGCCCCCACGTTCACGATTGCGGCGACCCGCAGCATGCCCGGCGTGTTACGCATCAGCGGGCGGTTGGACGACAGGAAGATCGCCATCGCGACCAAACACAATGCGAGCGCCCCATCTGGGATGGGTCGGCGAGCCTCGAAAAGAAACCCCAGGCATGCGGCGAACAGAACCGCCTGCCATCGTTTCAGACGGCGACAGGGGGCAATGAGGCAGGTGCCGGTGATGAAGAATACGAGCGATGAAGACGCCAACGTGTCGGAAGCCAGATCGGCACCGAGCAACCACGGGTAGGTCGCAAGGAGGAGAATCAGCCAAGCCCAGCCCATGGTCACTGGAAATCTTCGCCCTGCATCAAGGCCTCGCCAGGATTCTGGTGCAGCGGGACCAGCACCGAGACTTCCTGCAGGTTGTAAAGGTCGCGCGAGGGCACGAGGAGGCTTTCCTTGAAATTGCCCACCTGCGTGGCATAGGTCCCGCCATCAAGATAGCCCAGTATCAATCGGCTCGGGAATACGCCCCCCATCCCCGTCGTGAAGACGCGAGTGGGCTGGCCACCCGCCAGCAGGGAGTAGTCGCGCGGGATGACGCTCACGCGTGCTTTGGCGGCGCCGAGGGAGTTGGAGGCCACGCCGTTCACCAAGACGATATGATTCTGGTCGTCGCCCTCCAGGTAGGCCGTGCAACGGAAGCCCGGGCTGGTGACGAGATCGACTTCGCTGGTAGTGAGGTGAACGGCGGTCACCCGGCCGACGACCGTGTTGCCGAAGACGACCGGGGCGCCTGGGCGGATGCCGTCTTTGCGCCCTTTGCGGATGACGATGCGCTGCCACCAGGAAGAACTGTCGCGAGCGGCGACGCGGGCGACCACGGACATATATTCCGCGGGGACGTTGTAATGGGTGATCTCACGGAGCCTGACATTCTCACGGCGGATATCCTCGAACTTGTTGACCTGGATCTCCAAGGCGGCGTTAACGCGGGCAAGGTCACGGCCGGCGGCGACCATCTCCTCGACGCTTCGGCTCTTCTTCTCCCAGAAGGTCGCGAGGTCGCGCGACTTACCGAGAAGGTGAAGGGCAGGGGCCTGAAACTCCACGAACGCTTCGCGATTGAAACGACGGACGGCGCTCGGGGCGAGTATCCATAGCGCTACGAAGACCGATAGGGCGACGTAAGAGGCGCGGGCTCCTTGAAGGTTCTGGTCCATGGCGGGTCGGCCCGCGAACGGGCTTAGTCTCGACCGCTCCAGCGGGAGGAGTTCGCGAGGATCTTGCCCGTCCCATTGACGACGGCGCAGAGGGGGTCTTCGGCGACGAAGACCGGCAGGCCGGTGGCTTCGGAGATGGCGCGGTCGATCTTGCGAATGAGCGAGCCGCCGCCGGCCAGCACGATGCCACGGTCGACGAGGTCGGCCGAAAGTTCGGGAGGGATGCGCTCCAGGGAGCCCTTGATGGCCTCGATGATCAGGTTGATATTGTCGGCCATCGCCTCGCGGACCTCCTGGGAGGTGAGGTGGAGCTGGCGCGGAAGACCGGTGACATTATCGCGTCCCTTGACCTCGAAGGTGAGCTCCTGCTCGAGCGCGTAGGCCGAACCGATCTTGATCTTGATTTCTTCTGCGGTGCGTTCACCGATGATCAGATTGTACGAGTTGCGGATGTACTTGATGATCGACATGTCGAACTCGTCGCCGCCGACACGGATGGAGCGGGCGTGAACGATGCCGCCAAGGGAGAGCACGGCGACTTCCGTCGTGCCACCCCCGATGTCGACGATCATCGAACCGGTGGGTTCTTCGACGGGGAGGCCGACGCCGATAGCGGAAGCGACCGGCTCTGGAATGGTG
>CALEEU010000086.1 GCA_937875975.1 uncultured Opitutia bacterium
CGGCGACGAGGTAGCTGCCGGTGACGTTAAGGGCGAAGGTGAGCGCCCACTTGTCATCCGGGATGTGGCCAGTGGTGTCAGGCGAGACGAAGATGCCCGCGGTGACGCAGATGGAGTCGAAGCCACCGTAGGCGAGCGCGACCTGGTCGAGCATCTTACGGATCGAGGTGCGGTCCATGATGTCACCGGCGAGACCGATGGCGGGGCCGCAGTTGGAGAGGCCGGTGCCGGCGACGCCGATGCCGGCGCCGTACTTGTCGGTGATCTCCTTGGCAGTGGCCTGGGCGGACTCGACGTTCTTGTCGACGCAGACGATGTGGGCGCCTTCCTTGACGAGGCGATGGGCGGTCTCCTTGCCAATGCCGGAGCCAGCGCCGACGACGATGATGACCTGGCGGGCGAGTTCCTTCTCGGCCGGCATGCGCTTCAGCTTCGCTTCTTCGAGCAGCCAGTACTCGATGTCGAAGGCTTCCTGCTGGGGCAGGGCGATGTACTGGTCGATGGCTTCGGCGCCACGCATGACCTCGACGGCACAGTTGTAGAACTCAGCCGTGACGCGGGATTCGGACTTATCCTTGCCCCAAGCAATCATGCCAAGGCCGGGGATGAGGACGACGGTTGGGTTCGGGTCGCGCATCGCCGGAGAGTTCGGGCGCTTGCAGGCGTTATAATAGGTGGCGTAGTCCTTGCGGTACTGCTCGAGGGCGGCGGCGAGCTTGGTCTTCAGCGCAGCGGCGTCTTCGGTCTGGGGATTCCAATTCACGTAGAGGGGTTTGATCTTCGTACGGAGGAAATGGTCAGGGCAGGAAGTGCCGAGCTCGGCGAGGCGCGGGGCGTCCTTCGAGTTCACGAAGCGGAGAATCTTCTCGTCGTCCTGGATAGTGCCGATGAAGCGCTTCTCATTGGAGACCTGGCCGCGGAGCCAGGGGAGGATGGCGGCGAAGGCCGCGTGACGCTTCTCTGTGTCGAGGGTCTGGTAGAGGGCGCCACCGAAGACCTTGGCGTCGCCGCCCTTGGCTTGGTACTTGGCATCGATGAAGGCTGCGGCCTGCTCGATCATGGCGAGGGTCAGTTCATAGCAGGCCTTGTCGTCGTCGGCCCAGGAGATGAAGCCATGCTGGCCCATCATGATGGCCTTGATGGCGGGGTGAGCGCGGGAGATATCCTGCATGGCGAGGCCGAGCTCGAAGCCCGGGCGCATCCACTTTACGTAGGCCATCTTGCCGGCGAAGATTTCCTTGGTCAGGGCTTCGCAGTTCTTGGAAGCGGCGATCGAGATGATCGCGTTCGGGTGCATGTGGTCGACGTGCTTGCCCGGCAGGAAGCTGTGCAGCGGGGTGTCGATCGACGAAGCGCGGGGATTCAGGTTGAAGGTGGCGTGGTTGTACATGCCGACCATGTCATCTTCGGCCTGGGACTTCAGGCCCTTGTCGGTGCGGGCCGCGTAGGACTGTTGGAGGCCGACGAGCTTGTCCTGATAAAGGGACGAGAAGTTCTCACGATTGCTGGTGCGGAGGTCGCCGCCAGAACCCTTGACCCAGAGGACCTGGGTGTCGGTGCCCGTCAGGGGGTCCTTCTCGACGATCTTGGAGGAGGTATTACCGCCGCCAGTGTTTGTGATGCGCTGGTCGGCTCCGAGCTTGTTGGAGCGATAGACCAGACGGCCGACCGGATCGAGCTTCGCGGCTTCGGCATCGTTCCAGAGGTGAGAGACGTACTTGTAGTTGGACATGTTTGTTACGTGGAAAAGGAGTGAGTTGAGTAAGGGGTTTTATGACTTCTTTAAACCATTAAACTTGGTTTGGGCGGCCGCCCAGGCGGACGTCGGATTAGGTGTGTAAGTCACTACCTCAAAGGAGTTTCGGACAACCTTGCGCAAGGCGTCGAGGTTCTTGAGTTCCTTCATAGCAATGGCTTGGACGAGGATATTGCCGGCGGCGGTGGCTTCGACGGGTCCGGCAATGACGGTGCGACCCGTAGCATCGGCCGTGGCCTGGTTGAGCAAGGCGTTGCGGCAGCCGCCACCGACGATGTGCAGGCGCTTGAGCTTACGACCGGTGAGTTTCTCCATGCCATCCATCTCGATGCGGTAAAGGAGCGCGAGGGATTCGAGCACGCAGCGGGCGATCTCGCCGTGCGTCTTCGGGATAGGCTGCTTGGTCTCGCGGCAGAAAGCCTGGACCTTGGAGACCATGTCACCGCGCTTCGCGAAGCGGACGTCGTCTGGACGGATGAACGAACGAAGCGAAGGCGCCTTGAGCGCGAGCTTCACGATTTCGCCGTAGTCCGAGACTTCGCCTTTCTCCATCCATTCACGACGGCATTCCTGCAGGACCCAAAGACCGACGAGGTTCTTGAGGAAACGAGAAGTGCCGCCGAAGCCGACTTCGTTTGTATACTTCGCCTTACGTACCGTCTCGTTGACCAGCGGCTGATCGAGTTCGAGTCCGATGAGCGACCATGTGCCAGAGGAGAGATAAGCCCAATCATCACCCTTGGTGGCCGGGACGGCGGCGACAGCAGCGGCGGTATCGTGCGCGCAGGTCGTGACGACCTCGGCCTTGCCGAGGCCGGTTTCCTTAGCGAGGTAAGGCAGCATCTTGCCGAGCTTCACGCCGGGGGCGACGGGCTTGGGGAAGAGGTGTTTCGGGATGCCGAGCTTCTTCAGCACCGGCCAGGCCCAGTCGCGCTTGCGGGTGTCCCAGCATTGGCTGCCAGAGATCAGGGTCTCTTCGGCGCGAGCCTTGCCGGTCAAGAGCCAGGTGATGTAGTCGCCGATAAGGAGGAACTTGTCGGCGAACTGGAGCATTTCCGGACGATTCTCAGCGTCGTCGAAAAGCTGGTAGAGCGTATTGATCGAGATGGAGGCGATGCCGGTGCCTTCGAAGATTTCCTTCTGGGAGAAACGGCGCATGGCTAGCTCGTACGACTTGAAGCTACGTTCGTCGCGATAGGTGAAGGGCAGCGAGAGCAGCGGTCCGTCTCCCTTTAGGAGGACATAATCGACGCCCCATGAGTCGCAGGCGACGGACTTGATCGGACCGAGCGTGGCGCCCTTGGCCAGACCGATGCGGATCTCGCGGAAGATCCGGATAATATCCCAGCGCAGGGTGCCATTGGCGGTGATAGCGCCGTTGGAGAAACGGTGCACCTCCTTCATGGTGAACTTTCCGGCCTTGAGCTGACCGAAGATAACACGCCCGGATTCGGCTCCGAGGTCGATGGCGAGGTAATTGGACATGGTCAAAGGGGGCAGGGGAGGGGTTGAAAGGTCACATTCCCAGCATCTTCTGGCGATAATGCTCATCTGGGCGGCCAGCGATGCGCTCGCACTGGGCGGCGGTCAGGAACACCGGACCGCCGAGGGCGGCGGCACCGACGAAGATTTCAGCGGCTTTTTCAGCCATGAGCAGGGAGCCCAGCACCGCCTTGGGGGAGGAACCGACGGCGATGATGCCATGGTTCTGAAGCAGGATGATCTTCGGGTCGCGCCCGGTGCGTTTCACGAACGACACGACTTCACGACGGATGGCCTGAGAGAGACCGAGGCCAGGTTCGGCGTAGGGCACGAAGACGGACTCGACGCCACACATCACGATCTCATCTGGGCATGTGCGTTTCTCTGCGAACTCGCGGGCCCGCGGCGAACAGAGAATCTGGTTCACCGCGATGGCGTGCACATGACCGACACAGTGGACGTGGGGAAGGGTGAGCAGGTAGGCGTGAAAGAGGGCTTCAATCGAAGGCTTCTTATCTGTGGGCTCTAGCCGTGAAGCCAATAAGGCTTGGTCGATCTCAACGTCGGTCGCAGCAGTCGCGTCCAGCAGAGGGAGCAGACGGTCGAAGGCACAGCGGGTGACATCGGACTCCTTGAGCGATGCGAGGTTGGAACCAGAGGCTTTGACCGCGAATGAATGGTCGTCCAACCGGACGGAAGTATTGCCTTCGCCCAGGATTGTCATGCGCAGGCGTTCTCCGCCCAACTGATGGGACAGCTCAAGCAACGACTGGATGACGTCGGCAGACATTTCCTCGAGAGAAAGCGACGGTGATTAGACTGCGGTCAGAACGCGCTCCGGCAGTAGCTTGACCTTGGCTTTCTGGACCGATGCGACATCTGCGTCGGTGACTAGGAAAAGTGAACTTACGTCGCGGGTCACAGCACAGGGTCCACCACGGCCGAGCTTAACCTTGTTCATGCAGATCAGGACTTCATCGCTGCGGCGGATGACTTCACGTTGCTGGTGGGAGATGTCGCGCTGGGAGTTCCAAAGACCGTTCTCATCAATGCCTTCGGCGCCGAGCAGAGCCACGTCGAAATTCCAGCGGGCGACTTCTTCAAGGGTACGGTCGCCAGCGACCATCGCGTGGCGGGTCAGGAAAAGGCCACCCGGGATGTAGACTTCGACGCCGGGGAGACAGGAAATAAGCTGAGCGGTCGGCAGACAGGTCGTGACAATCTGCAGGTCAGGAACGCCGGCGGAGGCGATGGCTTCGGCGGCGAAGAAGATGGTCGAACCCGAGTCGAGGTAGACCGTCATGCCGGCCTTGACGCGCGAAGCGGCTAGGTTGCCGATCTTACGCTTGGCTTCAGCATCTTCGATCTTGCGATCATCGAGCGGGGGGAAGTTGCGGTTGAAGTCTGACAGCGCTCCTCCATGAGTACGGGTGATGCGACGCTGGTTCTCGAGTTCAGTGAGATCGCGACGAGCCGTCGCCTCCGAGACGTTGAACTGTTTGCAGATCTCCAGGACAGGGACGTACCCGACTTTAGAGAGAAGTTTGGCGATCGCCTCGCGGCGCGCTTCAATGATGTGTCGGGCTACTTTCATAAAGTCGGAGCTAGATTGGTTTGGGGAAGTTCCGTTATGAGCGTTCCCAATCGAGCAATCAATAACTCAATTCCATACGATTGCCGTCTGGGTCTATATTTCGCACAATATACATTATGTCTAATCATGTATAACATAATGAAAACAGCACAATAACACGTTAAAATGGTTTTATCTTGGGTTAAATAGCCCTTTTCTTATCTTTTGCCTAACAACCCCATGAACGCACCCATTCGCTCATATTGTCGTTTCGGGCTGGTTTGGACGGTGATATCCGCGGGATTTGTCGGCTGCACCACGACGACCCAGCCGGATAATCAGCCGGCCTTGGTGGAGCCCAAGTTCACGGGTCTGGTTATTGAACAAGGACCCACCTCGCTGGGCGCTGAGCCCCGCAAGCATCCCATCACCTGCCTAATCCTCCACCATACCGCTGGCTCCCTGCCCTCCTCCCTGGAGATCCTCCAAGGTAAGGACCCGAAGCATAAGGTCGGCGTCCATTACGTCGTCACCGACGAACCCAAGCCCCGGGTCATCCGGATGGTTCCCGAGCATATGGCTGCTTACCACG
>CALEEU010000087.1 GCA_937875975.1 uncultured Opitutia bacterium
CTCCTTTCCTCCTGTCCTCTTGTCCTCTCGCCCTCTATCTTCCGCAAATGTCCTCCCTCTTTTCTCCTCTTAAAGTCGGTGCCCTCACGCTGCCGAATCGCGTGCTGATGGCCCCGCTGACCCGTTGTCGCGCCGAGGGGGCTAACGTCCCGACGGACCTGATGGCTGAATACTACGCCCAGCGCGCCAGCGCCGGCCTGATCATCGCCGAGGCGACCACGGTCTCGCCCCGCGGCCATGGCTACCCGAATACCCCAGGCATCTACACCGACGAACAGGTCGCCGGCTGGAAGAAGGTCACCTCCGCCGTGCACGCCAAGGGCGGCCGCATCTTCCTGCAGCTCTGGCACGTCGGCCGCATCTCGCACCCGGACTACCAGCCGAATGGCGAACTGCCCGTCGCCCCGTCCGCCATCAAGCCGAAGGGCCAGGTCTGGACCGGCAAGGAGATGGCCGACTACGTCGTCCCTCGTTCCCTGCACATCGAAGAGATCCCCGGCATCGTCGCCGAATACGTCAAGGGTGCCCGCCTCGCCAAGGAAGCCGGCTTCGACGGCGTCGAGATCCACAACGCCAACGGTTACCTCCTCGACCAGTTCCTGCGCAGCGGCACCAACACCCGCACCGACGGCTACGGCAACTCCCTCGCCGCCCGCGCCCGCCTGACCCTCGAGGTCGCTAATGCCGTCATCTCCATCTGGGGCTCCGATCGCGTGGGCATCCGCCTTTCGCCTGGTGGCGTGTTCAATGACATGTCCGACGCCAACCCGACCGAGACCTTCGGTTACCTTCTCCGCGAACTCTCCAAGCTCGAGCTCGCCTACGCGCACGTCACGCGCGTCACCACCCAGGACATCGCGCACGGTGCGACCAGCGGCGTCGGCCCCAAGGAACTCCGCAAGGACTTCAAGGGCGTGCTCATCACCGCTGGTGGTTTCGATCGCGCGCAGGCCGAACAAGCCATCGCCGAAGGTTGGGCGGATGCCGTCGCGTACGGTGTACCGTTCCTCTCCAATCCCGATCTCCCGCACCGCCTGCAGGAAAACCTCGCGCTCAACACGCCCGACGAAGCCACCTTCTACGCCTCCGGCCCGAAGGGATATACGGATTATCCGACCGCGGGCTAAAGCCCGCGGTTTAGTTGAACGGTTGACCAGTTGGCCGGTTGGCCAGACGGAGGCGAACGACGGGTCGAGCCTTAAGGCGTAAGCATGGCGGCAGAGAAGCCACAATCATGGCGATGTTCCTCCATCTCTGGCCAACTGGCCAACCGATCAACTGATCAACATGCTGCTTATGCCGCTCAGTGCCCGCCGCCGGCCTGCTTCTCGGCCTCTTCCTTCTTCTTGTCCCACTTGTGGTGGCCGTCGGGAAGGGTGCCGCCGAGTTCGTAAAGCTTCACCTTATTATTGACCATCGATTCGCGCGTAAGGCCGGTCAGCGAATACTGGCTCTGCAGGAAGATCGCTTCTTCGGGGCAGACTTCTTGGCACAGGCCGCAGTAGATGCAGCGCAGCATGTTGATCTCGAATTCCTTCGGCGCTTTCTCGACGTGGGCGTTCGTGGCGTTTTCGGAGATCTCGCCGGGGGTGATGCGGATGGCCTTGGGCGGGCAGACGAATTCGCAGAGCTGGCAGGAGACGCACTTCTCGCGTCCGTTGGGATCCATCACGAGCGTGGGCACGCCGCGATAGTTCTTCGGGATGGTGGGGCGTTCTTCCGGATACTGGAGCGTCACGGAGGGGCGCACCATGTTGTCCCAGGTGACCTTGAGGCCCGCGAGGATCTGCGGGAGATAGGTACGCTCGGCGAGGGTGAGCGGACGACGTTCGACGACTTTGATGGCCATGGTGTGGGTTATCCGCGGATGGCGTACCATGCGAAGTACGCGAGAAGGTTGAGGACAGCGATGGGCAGGAGCACGCGCCAGCCGATACGCATCACCTGGTCATACCGGAAGCGCGGAAGGGTCCAGCGCACCCAGACGAAGAAGAACAGGAAGAAGCAGAGCTTGAGGAAGAACGTGGCGACGCCGATGAGCGAGCCGACCCAGCCTTCACCGACGGTCGGCATCCACGGCAGCACGTGCCAGCCGCCGAGGAACATCAGGATGAACAACGTCGAGCCGATGATCATGTGGCTGTATTCGGCCACGAAGAAGATGCCGAACTTGAAGGCGCCGTATTCGGTGTGGAAGCCGCCGACGAGGTCGGTCTCGGATTCCGGCATGTCGAACGGATGGCGGTTCGTCTCGGCGAACACGCAGATCAGGAAGACCAGCGCGGCGATGGGTTGGGTGAGGATGTTCCAAGCGCCGCTCTGGGCGTTGACCATCGCGACGAGGCTGAGGCCGTGGTCCTGGCCCGGGGCGGAGGTCGCGAGGAAGACGGTGAGCACCGAGAGGCCCATCGCGAGTTCGTACGAGATCAGCTGGGCGGCGCCGCGGACCGCGCCGAGGAAGGGGAACTTCGAGTTGGCGGACCAGCCGGCGAGGGCGATGCCGTAGACGCCGAGGGAGCTGACCGCGAACATGAACAGCACGCCGACGTCGGCGCCCTGCGTGAGCGAGATGGCGTA
>CALEEU010000088.1 GCA_937875975.1 uncultured Opitutia bacterium
ACGTCAGCTAGCCGGTCGTCGACTGGCCGCCCTTTCGTGCCTGACCTACGGGCGTTCGCTCAAGGGCTTCGCGCTCTGGATGAAGTCCAACGGCGGCTGGGACGGCGATTGGTCCAAGCTGACTGCGCGTCATCTCCGCGACTTCGTCATCGAGCGGCAGGGCTCGCATAACCGTCGTTCCGTGCACAACCAGGTCTCGGCGCTGCGCGCTTTCCTAGCCGACCTGCGCGAGCGCGGCGGAATCACGACCACGCCCGCCGCGGGCCTCGTGCTACCCAAGTTGCCGAGGTCGCTGCCCAAGTTCCTGACGGAAGCGCAGACCGACACGCTGATGGATGCCGCGGAAGATTCCGAAAAAGACGATCCGCAGGAAGTCGCCCGCGACATGGCAATCCTCGAACTGCTTTACGGCGGCGGCCTGCGTGTGTCCGAACTCTGCGGCATCAACGGGGGCGACCTTGACCTTGGCAACGGCCTCGTGAAGTTGATGGGCAAAGGCTCGAAGGAGCGCGTCGTGCCCGTCGGCGACAGCGCCGTGCAGGCCGTGAAGGATTATCTCGCCTTGCGCGGCGCGCCGGCCCGCGGGGCGCCGATGCTGCTCGCTGCCCATGGCGGCCGACTGAATCCGCGCGCCGTGCAGCTGATGTTGAAGCGTAAGCTCGCGCTCGCGGGCCTGCCCGCGGACCTTACCCCGCACAAGCTGCGGCATGCGTGCGCGACGCACCTGCTCTCCAACGGGGCGGATCTCCGTCTTGTGCAGGAGCAGCTCGGTCACGCCTCGCTTTCGACTACGCAGATCTACACGCACCTCAGTGTCGCCAAGCTGCGCGAGGTACATCGCAAGTCGCACCCGCGGGCCTGAGCCGCTGATTCGCCTCGCCTCCGCCGCCGCCCGGGAGCATCTTGTCGCGTGCTCGTTTCAGCCGCCCATGCGAAGCTCAACCTCTCGCTGGCCATCACTGGTCGGCGGGCGGATGGCTTTCATGAGCTCGTCAGCCTCGTCGTCCCGATTGGTCTCGCGGACACGCTTACGTTCGACGTCAGCCGGCCACTCGGACTGACGTGCGATGACGCGTCCTTGCCGGTCGACGGTTCGAATCTGGTGCTCAAGGCCGCGTCCGCTTACGGGAAGCGACGTTCGTCCGCCCTGACCGGACATTTCCATCTCACCAAGAAGATCCCGCACGGCGCCGGCTTGGGCGGCGGCAGTTCCGATGCCGCCGCCGCGTTGCGTCTGCTGGACCAGGCTTCCGGCGATCCTCTCGGTCTGGAAGTGCTCGAGGCGCTTGCCGCTGAGGTCGGCTCTGATTGTCCGTTCTTCGTGCGCCGCCAGGCCGCGATCATGCGGGGCAGGGGAGAGCGCTTGGAAATTTTGCCCGTCGCGGTGCGCGCCGCTTTGGCCGGAAGAAAGGTCGTGCTGGTGAAACCTCCGTTCGGGATTCCGACGCCGGAAGCTTACGGTCTCTTGGCCAAGGTCGGGAAATATCGTCCTGAGGCCCAGGCCGAGGCAGAGCTCGCCGCCTGGATCGCCCGGCCCGCTTCAGATCCGTCGGTTCTGGGTAACGATCTGGCCATCCCCGTGTTCACCAAGTACCTCGCCCTGCCAGTCGGACTCGCCTCTTTCCTTAGGACTACCGGGTTGAAAGGGCAGATGACGGGCAGTGGAAGCGCCTGTTTTGGCTTCGTCACAGATGGTTTCGACCACGCCCGCTTGCGGGAAGACGTCCAGAGGGCCTGGGGGCCCGGAGCCTGGGTGGAAGAGACCGTTATTTCGGCTTAGTTTCGGCTTTACTGTCGGCCGAGGGGTCGCCAAGTTGCGAGTCACTATCACCCATGGGAAGCCTCAAGAAGAAGCGTCGTCTGAAGATGAACAAGCACAAGCGCCGCAAGCGCTCGAAGGAAAATCGCCATAAGAAGCGTCTCTGGGGCTGATTAACCCACCCCACGGAACGAACCGGGCGGCCCAAAAGGCCGCCCGGCTCTTTTTCGGGCTTGCTCCGACCTCGGCCGTTCCCAAACCTCAACCTTCCAACCGACACAAACCATGGCTCGCGAAACCGTTATCATTGAATGCACCGAAGCCCGCAAGGAGGGCAAGCGCCCTTCCCGTTACATGACCACCCGTAACAAGAAGCTTTCCCAGGAGAAGGTGGAACTGAAGAAGTATAATCCTTCCCTGCGCCGTCACACGCTGCACAAGGAGATCAAGGGCTAAGCTCCTTTCTTCCCAACGCCAGAAGGGCCGGCCGCAGCGATGCGAGCCGGCCCTTCTGCTTTGGCGGGTCAGGCGGGGCTCAGGCGACCTTGCCGATACGGCGAAGCTCGCGCCAGCGGGCGCGGTGGTGGCGGGTCCAGTCGATCAGGGCTCGCTCGAAGCCGATGTCGCGGCCAGCCTTCTCGGACTCGATCCACTTATGCCGGAGGATCTCTTCGCGCTCAGCGAGGAACTCCGCATACAGGGTCGAACGAGCCGCCAGGTCGGCGGCGGGCTTCGGCTCCTGATGCATTTCTCTCATGCTTAAGGGGAGCGTGAGAGAAATATGACGAACTTGCAAGCCGTAGGCGACGGCTGGGTTACGCCTGTTTTTCGAGCCCTTGCAGCACGGTCAGGCCGACGGACCGGAAGACGCGGGCTGGATTGCTGTCCGGGTGGCTAATCACCACCGGGATGCCGTGATCGCCGCCCACGCGGATGGTCTGGTCGAGCGGGACTTCTCCCAGGAGGATGGTCTGCAGGGCCGTGGCGACCTTGAGGCCGCCACCTTGGCCGAAGAGGTGCTGACGGGAGCCGTCGGCCCCTTCCAAGAAACTCATATTTTCAGCCACGCCGAGAATCGGTACGCCGACCTTCTCGAACATCGCCGCTCCGCGGAGGGCGACCGCGACCGCCGCCGTCTGCGGGGTGGTCACGATGATGGCACCGCTCAGGGCCATCGCTTGGGCGATGGAGAGCTGGGCGTCGCCCGTGCCCGGGGGCAGGTCGATCAGCAGGACATCCAATTCGCCCCAGCGGACATTCGTCGCGAACTGCGAGATGGTCTTCATGATCATCGGACCACGCCAGACCACCGGGGCGTCGGCGTCGATGAGGAGGCCCATGGACATCACCTTTACGCCAAAGTTTTCAAGGGGGATGAGGGTATCGCCGTCCAGCATGGGGCGGCCGTTCACGCCAATCATCAGGGGAACCGAAGGCCCGTAGATATCGCAGTCCATCAGGCCGACCTTGTCCGGGCGGCCTTGGTCCGAGAGGGCGCGGGCGAGGGCACAGGCCAGATTGACCGCGAAAGTGGACTTGCCGACGCCTCCCTTGCCGCTGGCGACGGCGATAATGTGCTTCACCTTGCCCACGCCCGCATCGGCCGGGAGCTTGGCGGTCGAAGTTGGGGTGCCGGCGGGGGGCGGACTACCCTTAGGGACCGTCACCGTGATGGCGATCTCCGGATTCTTCACCCCGATGGCCTGCAAGGCGGCTTCGATGTCGGCGTAGAGTTTCTTGGGGACTTCAGGGTCGGCGCTCGTGACCGCTAGGCCGATGCTGACCTTGCCCTCGAGGGTGACCTCGATGCCCTTCACGAGGCCGAAGGAGACGATGTCGCGGCTGTAGCCGGGGTAGCGGACCTGGCCGAGGGCCTTTTGGACTGATTCCTTGTCGAGCGACATCAGCGGGATTGAACTCCCTGCCCAACTTAGGTCAAACTGCTAACCTCATAACAAACCCGCTCGATGCGCTTCCTTTCCCTCTTCGCCGTCTTTCTCGCCGCACCCCTCTTCGCCCAAGGCAACATCAAGGTCGACACCGAGATTAGCGGCTTGATCAGCCGTAAGATCGTGCCGGTGGCAATCGTCTCTGACGATCCGGTCCTGGGCGATCTCGTCCAGTTCGCTCTTTCCACGCACGGAGGCATCGAGATCTCGCCCAGCTCGCCCATCAAGGTGCGCATTGGCCGCGGCGGGCTCGCCGCCGTCGTCTCCTGCGATAACGCGCTTTGCGCTTTTACGTCGAACGTCGAAGGCAAGGACGAGGACCAGCTCGCGCTCCGGATCGCCGACGCGGCCGTCGTGGGCCTCGGTCGTCGCTGGCAGCTCAAGCCGTTGTTCGCTGACACGAAGATCACGTTCGTCTCGCGTCGTACCGGTAGTGCCGAAATCTACGTCACCAACCTCGCGCGCTCCAGGACGCTGCAGCTCACGAAGTACGGCAACACCTCGATCGGCCCACGTTGGTCGGCCGACGGCTCCCGGGTCTTCTTCATCTCCTCGTTCCGTTCGAACTGGCCCGAGATTTTTTCGACCAACGGTTATGGCGAAGCCTCCAAGGTGATCATCAACGTCCGGGGCGCCCTGGGCGCCGCCAGCAGCGGTCCGGATGGACGCATCGCATTCGCATCCTCCAACAAGGGCACGATGGATATCTTCGTCGCCGGCCCGCAGGGCCAGACGCCGACGCGCGTGATCAAGGCCCCGAGCATGCAGTGGGTGAATACGGACCCTTCGTGGTCTCCGGATGGTTCCCGCTTCGCGCTGACCGCCGGACCGACCGGCAGCCCGGGCATCTACCTCGCGAGTTCCGCCGGCGGCCCGTTGCAGCGGATCTCTACCAATCATAATTACAGCACCGAGCCGCGCTGGAATCCCGTCGTCCCGAATCAGCTCGTCTTCACTTACCAGGAGGCCGGCGCCCTCCGTCTTGGCGTGCTTGATCTCGCTGCTGGCACGATGACGCCCATCGTGACCAAGAGTCCCGCGTCCATCGCCCACGCCTCATGGTGCGCCGACGGCCGTCACCTCGTCGCTGCGCAGGGCAAATGGCTGGTCGTCATCGACAGCGTCACCGGCAAGGTGACGCGCCTCACGCCTTCGCAGCTCGGCGATTGCTCCGAGCCGGATTGCTGGACGCCGCGAGCGCGGTGACCAGGGTCACTCGACGTATAGGCCGTCGGGTCGTGATGACTCTTCCGCTTTCGGGTAGAGGCTGAACTTCGCGAGCTCGCTGGGCGTCATCGTCGAGCCCTTGATGGCGGCGGCGTAGGTCTTCTCGTCGACCATCGCGAAGATGGTGTCCTTATCCGGGTCGCGGGCCAGCGCGAGGTAGAGCCACTGCGGAGAGTTGCGTTTGTAGACGAAGCGGTGCGTGCCCGTCTGGAGGGTGGTGTAGTAGGTCCGTCCGCCGGCGATGACCTTGTCGATGACCTTATAGCGTTCTCGGTCGATCAAGAAGGCCTTGGCCATTGGCTCGCTGGCCCACCTGCCGGCACCGAGATGCTTGGAGTTCCAAGGGAAGAAGACCGTATCGCCCGCAATGCGCGTGCTGATGATCACTTGGTTCAACGAATCAGCATTGATACCCGGGATGGCCGTGACGACGAACGTGCCGTCAGGATTGAGGCGGGCTTCCTTGGCGCCCGAGGTCAGCATCCAGGCGGCCAGCTCGGCGCCTTGGCCGGAGCTAAAGGCGCTCCACCGCTGGCCGCGGGCCACGGGCGAGGTCATCGCATGGACCTTTTCTTGGAGGGCCTTGAGGCGTTCCGAGAAGGCAAGTAGCTCGCCACTCCAGGCTTTCTGGGCCGACTGCGTGCTTGCGGCCTGCGCCCGGAAGTCGACGCGATCGATAAAGATCTTCAGCCCGCTCATGCGCATGCCTTCAGCTTCGACGCGGAGGCGCCCCGCCTCGGGGAAAGTGGCGGACGGGAAGGTGCTCATCACTTCAGCGAAGAGCTGGACGAAGCCGGCTTCGTCGAGGGCAGGCCTAAGCACTTCGTCGAGGACCGCGGCTTGGGCGCCCAGCAGTTCGGTGGCCCTGGGGGAGGGGGCCTCCCTCAGCACGTAGACCCGGCGGTCGGCGTCGAGCTTGAGCGCCCAAAGGGCGATTTTCCGGCTGAGCGGAGCGGTGTCGACCTGACCCCGCAGCGAGAACGACGTGTAAGGGTCGATGTTCAATCGGCTGGCCAGCACGTTGAGGCCAGGTGAGCCGCCGCGCGGTTTCTCGAAGACGGCCTGTTCGGCGCGGGTCTTGAGCTCGGCGAAATGGCTGAGCTCGCCGCGGAGTTGCTGCAGGCTTTTACGCGAGTTGACCTCTTCTTTGACGATGGGTCCGCTGCAGAACGCGAGGATGTCGCCGCCGATGCCGCGCGAAAGCCCTGCCACCAGGCCGACGACGATCATCGTGCCTAGCGCGGCATAGCCAACCACCAGGTGGAGGCGGTTCTTCAAGGAGAGGGTCTTTTCGTGATCGGCGAGCGCGAGCATCGCTTGAACCTGCGTGAAGGTGTCGACGCTGGCAGGTTCGGCTAGGGCGTACAGGAGGAGGCGACGGCGGGTGTCCGGGTCAAGCCGTGAGGCGGCAATCTCTTCTTCGGCTTCCGTGGAGACGGGTTTGGACCGCTTCAACTTGAGGGTGACGCCGAACTTGAAATGGTCGGAAAGCGGCACCCAGTCCTGGGCCCCTTCGGGCATGCAGGGTGTGTCCGCGGCGAGCACCCCCTCGGAGATCATCGCCAACACCTCGTCTTCGGTGAGAGGCCCGCGGGTTTCGTTGCCGATGAGGAGTGAGAAGTGGCGCATGCAGGCGGAGTCCATCCCTCTTCGGGTGTTTCCAAGTCTGTTTGTTGTCGGTGGTTAGGCAAGATGAATGGGCTCAGCGATACCTTTTGCAAATCGCCCCAGAAACCTCTTTGCTCGGATTCGTTCGATGGCTAATCCAGGCATCAATCAATCGCAGAAGCAGGTCCAAGGCCTCGTCCTGACGCCGCAGCTTCGTCAGTCGCTCCGCATCCTCCAGGTGCCAGCGGCCGAGCTGCTGCGTGAGATCTCCGAGGAGATGGCCGCCAACCCTTTACTGGAAGAAGTCGAGCCAGTCGGCAACGAGAGCTTGGATGCTCCGGTGCCTTCCGAGGATGCGGAAGAGGAGGGCCCGCGCGAACTCTCGTTGGGCGACGACGACTTCGACGCCCTAAAGCGCATGAAGGACGATTGGGACGAAAGCTACTACGAGGAGATCCGTTCGCAGGGCTATACCCAGGAAGATGAGGAACGCCGCCGCCACATGATGGAGTCGGCTACGGGTGAAGCTTCGCTCTCCGAACACCTCGCGGACCAAGCCCGCACGGCCTCCGACGATCCGGCCGTACAAGAGGCGCTCAAGCTCCTGATCGCATCGCTCGATGAACGAGGCTTCGTCGAGGAAGACCTTTCGACCGTCGCCCTCCGTTCTGGCCAGCCCTACGAGGCTGTCATGACGGCCCACACGTTGATGATGGCCTTCGATCCGCCCGGCATCGGCGCCCGTGATCTCCGCGAATGCTTTCTGGCTCAGCTCCGCAACCGAGGCCGCGGGCTTTCGACCGCCGCGCGCCTCATTACTGATTGCTGGGAGCCCATGATGGGTCGCCGACTCGAGGAGTGCGCTCGCGTTCTCGACGTCGAGCTCGACGGTATCCGCGAGGCGCTCTCCGAACTTGCCAAGCTAGAGACCGTGCCGGCCCGTCGATTCTCCCGCGACGACAACCGGGTGGTGACGCCCGATGCCACGGTGGAGCTCGACGAAGAGGGCAGATGGAAGGTCAGCATGGATGACCGCCATGTGCCTCGCCTGCGTCTCGTCCCTGCCTACAAGGACATGCTCGCTGGTCAGGCTCTCGGGGACAAGGAGCGCGCCTATATCTTGGAGCGCATGCGTCAGGGCAAGTTCCTCATCGGCGCGATCGAGGAGCGCCAACGCACCATCGAGAAGCTCGCCCATATCATCGTCGACCGCCAAGCCGATTTCTTCGAACACGGTCCTTCCAAGCTGCGTCCGCTCACCATGACCGACGTCGCCAAGGAGATGGGCGTGCATGAGACCACCGTCGGCCGTGCCGCGGCCAACAAGTGGATGCTGACGCCGCACGGCCTTCGTGAGTTTCGCTGGTTCTTCACTTCGGGGGTTGCGACTTCCGACGGCGGCACGGTGGCGCAAGAAGGCGTGCAGGAACTGATCGCCGACATCCTCGCCCGCGAGAATCCCGCCGAGCCCTTGGCCGATGAGGCCATCACCGCCGAGCTGCGTAAGCGCGGCGTCCAGATCGCCCGACGCACGGTGGCGAAGTATCGCGAAGCCTTGGGGCAGCCTTCGGCGCACATGCGCCGGAAGCGTCTCTGATCACGAGAAGCGCCCGAGGACGGAGTCCCAGCCGAAGTTGGCCATGTCGGGGAAGACGAACTGCACGCCGGCCGTAAGGCCGTTCGGCAGTCGCGCCGGCGCGACGACGAGAGGAAGGCCGGCCAGCGAGGCGGGCGCATTGAGCGCGAGGAGGCGTCGGCGATGCGCCGCGTCGGAGTCGGCCTTGCGGACCGCGCCGCCGAAGGTCGCGGGCAACGCGATGAAGTGATGTCGCCGAAAGATGAGGCGGAAGGCATCGATGATCCGGGTGCGGATGGCTTCGGCGGCACGGATCTCCTCATGAGTACGCCGGCGGCCGGCATCGAGGCGTTCCCATACGACGGGGTCGTAGTCTGGGCGGCGGCGTTCGAGCCAAGCGGCGTGCACGCGGGCGGCGGCATGGCCCCCGAGCGTCGGGTACGCCTCAGCCGCTTCCTTGAAGGCGAGCCGCAGGAGCATCGCGGCGGCGGCGTCTTCCTGCGCTCCTGCCTGCACGGCGACTGCGCGCATGGCGGCGAGATCGTCCTGCGGGATATCCAGGCCTAGGTCGCCAGCCCAGAGGCCAGCGCCGGCGGGCGGGGCTTCGCCGAGCACGGCGGCCGACACCTGGCGGAGATCCTTGGCGGTGCGCGCGATCCATCCTTGGGTGTCGTAGCCCGGAGAGAGCGGGAAGATGTCGCCAATAGGTGCGACATCAGGCGAGAGACGCAGTCCCCAGACTCCACAGTAACCGCAGGGCACGCGGATGGAGCCGGCGGAATCGGTCGCCAGGGCGAAAGGGACTAGACCCCGGGCGACGGCGAACGCCGAGCCGGAGCTCGAACCGCCAGAGAGTAGCTCCGGGTGTTCGGGGTGAGGGCAGTCACCGAAGTGCGGGTTCTCTCCGGTGAGACCGAAGGCGAACTCGTTCAGTTGCGTTCGTCCGCATTCAATCGCCCCGGCATCGGCTTCGAAGGCGGCCGGCAGGGTGGAAGTTGTGCTGGCTGGGCCGATCTCCTCGGGCAGAAACGTCGAGCCTGCGTAGGTCGGTTCGCCTTTTCGAAAGTAGAGGTCCTTCGTGAGGAAGGGCACACCGCCCAGGGCGGCTTCGCGCAGAGGCCAAGCCGCTTCGAAGCGGCGGGTCAACGTGGCGACGTCGGGCAGGCCGCAGAGCGAGGCGCGTTGTTCCTCGGCGCCCAGCGCGCCCAGTTTGATCAGGAAAGCTTCCGCCGCCATACGAGGACCGCGCGTGAGGGTGAACTCACGCCAATCTTCGACGGACTGCGGCAGCAGGCTCACAGCTCGAGGGGGACGCCCGGCTCGGGGTCGTGCACGCGGGTGCCGGGCATCGCGGCGGCGAGGGTTTCCTTCATCCAGGCGCGGGCGGGCGGGTCGCCGTGCGTCAGGATGATGTCCTTCGGTTCGAGGGCCTTCGCGAAATCAATCAGTTCCTCGCGGTCGGCGTGGCCGCTCAGGTGGAAGCGTTCGACCTTGGCGCGCAGCGTCGAGGTATGGTCGAGCGACTTGAATCTGAACTCTCCGCCCGGATTCATGCCGATGAGTTCGCCCCCCGGGGTCTCCGGATCGCAGTAGCCGACGAAGAACACCGCGTTCTCCTCGTGGTCGAGCATGTTGGCGGCGACGCGCCAGGCCGGAGTCTTCTCGACGAGCATGCCGCTCGAGAGGAGGTAGATGCCGCGTTCAGGCATGTTCTTGCCGGGCTGGGTGTACTTACGCGATAGCGGCAAGATACCGAGGTCGCGGAGGACTTGGCGGCTGAACTTAACCTGTTTCGTCTTCTTGCTGGCGGCATCGAGATAGTCGCAGAGATCCATGCCGAGTCCCGAGCAGAAGATCGGCACGTCGGCGAGATTGCCCGCGTCGGCGGCTTCCTGAAGCAGCATCAGGATCTCCTGCATGCGGCCGAAGGCGAACGCCGGCAGGAGGACCGAGCCGCCTTCGTCGCAGATGGCGTTGACGGCCTTGATCAGGCGCTGCTCTTCCTTGCCGCGGTCGAAGCCCGGGACGGTCGCCGTGGCGCCGCGGGTGCATTCCATGACGAGGGTATCGACCGGCGTGCGCGGGAAGTTGGCGCCGGCGACGGTGCGCTGGGCCTTGAAATGGACGTCTCCTGTGAAGAAATGCTTCTTCTTACGGTGCTCGATGAGGCAGCCCACCGCGCCGGCGACGTGGCCCGCGAGGTGGAAACTGAGGGCGACTTCTTCGCCGCCGCGGCCGATCATGCGCGGGTTGGCGATGGGTACCGCCGCGAGGGCGTGTTCGACGCGTTCGACGTCGGTCTCGACGTAGAGAGGGTAGTCCTGGTTGCCGGTCTCCTCGCGCTGGCGCTTCATGACCTGGATGGAGTTGCTCAGCAGCCGGCGGACGAAGAGCGTGGTGGCGGCGGAGGCGTAGACGCGCGACGTCGGGTGCTGCTTCAGGAGCAAGGGCAGCGAGCCGAGGTGGTCCAGGTGGCAGTGCGTCAGGATCACGCCGTCGACGTTGCCTTGGATCTTATCGATCTGGGGCAAGGCCTTGCGGCCGTCGAGCTTGGGGTGGAGGCCGCAATCGATCACCAGCCGCAGGCCGCCGAATTCGGCGAGCATGCAGTTGGCGCCGATCTCACGGCCGGAGTTCAGGTCGGTAAGTCGCATCAGGAAGGGTCGGAAGGAGGGGTCAGGGCGAAGACCGGGATACGCGTGAAGATGCGTTCGCCGGATAGGGTGGTGCCGTGGAAGGAGCCCTCGGCCGTCAGCGGTCCGCCGGCGAGGTGATAGCTGTTATAGGAGAACTTCTCGCCCGGGGGGAGGGTGGGGGTCTCGCCGACGATGCCGTCGCCCTCGACGATCTCGATGGTTCCGTCTGGGGCGCGAATGATCCATTTCCGGCCCAGCAACTTCACCGTCTCCTGGGAGAGGTTGCTGATGGTCAGGAAGTAGACGAAGGCGTGCGGGGTTTCGGGAGGGAAGTTCACATCCCTATGGTGCACCACCTTGTCGACGGTGACCCTGAGGCCTGGGAGTTCCTTTCCGGTGGGTTGCACGTTGGCCAAGACAAGAGGGGTTGGCCCTGTTACGGAAGCCATAAATCGGCGAATCGAGCGGTATTTACCCTTCCCGTCTTGCCCCGAGGGCCTGACGACCTTTGATGGGCTTCGGATGTCTACCATAGCTGAGCGTAAGCGCAACTTCGGGCGCGTTCCGGTCAAGTGGATCGTCCTGGCGTGCTATGTCCTGCTGGTCCTCGTCTCCCGCTGGGTCACTTCGGCCGACCGGGTACCCAACCCCGAGCTGGCCCAGCGGGTGGAATTCACGCCGCTCGGCAGTCCGCCGGGCCATACCGCTTTACCGGTCATCGTCATCCCCCGTCTCCCGGACGGTGGCGCCGACTTAAATCAGGCCGCCGTCGACCTCGTCAAGATACCGAAGGTCGCCGACGACGTGGGCCCGGTCTACGCTATCCGCTGGCCGACCGCCTACCATCGTTCGCGCGCGTCGATGAGCGACGAGAGCATCGCCGACGACATGCTGCGTTCGATGGAGCCGCGACTCGGCAAGGGTCGCTTCCATCTCGTCGGCGAAGGCATGGGCGGGATGGTCGCCCTCGCGGTCGCGACGAAGTATCCGGACCGCGTGGCCTCGCTGACGCTGATTTCCGCGCCCGGCGCCCAGGAATATACGCTCCTCGGTAACGCCGTCGCCAACAAGTTCGTCTACTTCTTCCATCACATCCCGTTCTTCCTGTTCGACGTCGCCACGCCCCATTTCGGGCTGGCCGACCGCCTGCCTTATAACCGCGGTTACTCCGGCGTCTTCTTCGACAGCGACCTCTCGGGCGCCAAGGCCATGCTCCGCGCCTGGGCCGGCCCGACGCTCATCGTGCATGGCAGCTCCGACTGGATCACGCCCGTCGATGCCGCCCGCTATTCCGCCCGGCTCATGCCGCAGGCCAGGCTGATCGAGTTCGAAGGCGGACACGGCCGCGAGGTCGCGCAGGCGGCCGCCGAAGACATTCGACGCTTCATCGTCGACGTCGAGGCCGGTAAGGCCCCGCGCCGTGCTGCGCCCGTACCGGCGACCGAGCCTTATCCGCATCTGGTGGCCTCGGATGGCGCCCGCTTCTGGATCCTCGTCCTCATCATCATCCTCTGCACCTTCGTGGCGGAGGATCCGACCTGCCTGGCCGCGGGCCTCCTCGCGGCCGAAGGCATCATCGGTTTCTGGTGGGCCGCGCTGGCCTGCACGGTGGGTATCTTCATCGGCGACATGGTCCTCTACGCGCTCGGCCGCTGGCTGGGTCGCGACGCGCTGCGGCGCGCGCCGCTCAAGTGGATCGTCAAGGAGCACGAGATCGACCGCATGGCCGGCTGGTTCGGTTCGCCGCGCGGCATGCTCGTGATCGTCAGTTCACGCTTCATCCCCGCCAGCCGCGTCCCGACCTTCGTGACTGCGGGAATCCTGCGTCTCGGCCTGCCGCGCCTGGCGATGCTGCTCTTCACCGCGGCGCTCGTCTGGACGCCGGTGCTCATGCTGCTCGGCAGCACGCTCGGACCGCCTTTCATGGAGCAGTTCCCGCGCTACAAACAGTACGCTGCGTGGATCTTGCTCGGCCTCTTCGCCTTGATCTGGATCGGCACGCATTGGCTTGTCCCCGCCATGACCTGGCGCGGCCGCCGGGAGATCGTCATGAAGGTGCGCGGTCTGCTCCAGCCTTCGCTCTGGCCCGCGTGGCTGCTCTACCTGCCGGTCCGCCTCGGCATCGTGCTCCTCTGCCTCCGTCATCGCCGCCTGACGGCCTTCGCTTCCGCCAACCCCGCCTTCGGTCGCATCGGCGGTTTCATCGGCGACTCCAAGTCGCTCCTCCTGCGTCCGTTCCAGCGCGATTCCCGCTGCTGCCCGACGCTCGCTCTTTCGCTCGAGGATGCGGCGGAAGAACGCGTCAAGGAAGCCGCTGCCTTCGCGGCCTGCCATGGTTTCCCGGTCGTCTTCAAGCCGGAGGTCGCCGAAGACGGCGCCGGTCTACGTTTCCTTCATACGCAGGAGCAGCTCGAGCGCCTCGTCCGCGGCGCCACGGAGGACTTCCTTCTGCAGAAGTTCATCGCCGGTTTCGAGTTCGAGGTGGTCTGGCGCCGCAACCCGGGCAAGGACGACGGCCATATCATGGCGCTCGTCCAGAAGCGCGACGTCACCGTGCGCGGCGATGGCGAGCAGACGCTCGAAGAGCTCATCTGGCTGGACGAGGTCGCGGTCTCGCGCGGCGGACTTTTCATCCAGTGCCACGCGCGCGATCTGAACCGCGTCATCCCCGCCGGCGAGAAGGTGACGCTCAATCTTACCGGTAGCTACGGCCATGGCGCCCGCTGCCTCCACCGCCACGACCTGCTTACCGTGGAACTCGACACCGCGATGACGGCCTTCGCCAAGCGCTTCCCGGGCCTCCACTTCGCCCGCTTCGACCTCCGCGCCGTCTCGGTCGAGGACCTCAAGGCCGGTCGCTTCACCGTGACCGAGGTCGGTGGTTGCTGCCACGTCTCGAGCCTGCTGCGCGACGAGTCGCTCCGTTTCTCCCGTTCATACGCGATCGTCTGGAGCCAGATCAAGGCCTGCCTCGAGGCCGGCGCCTACAACCTTTCGCAGAAGGTCCGCCCCGTGCCGCTCGATGAGCTGATGGCCCGCTGGAGCCAGGCCCGCGGTCGTCACGACGAGTTTGCCGTCAGCGAGGAGCTCTGATCAGGCCCGCGCGGTGAACGCGTGGCAGAGGGCCGCCGCGGCCGCGTCGGATTCATCCAAGGCCAGTTCTTCACCCAGGCGGAGCACCGTCCGAATCATCCGGCCGACCTGTTCCTTCTTGGCGCCGCCATGGCCCGCCACCGCGAGCTTGATGCGTGTGGGGGCGTATTCGCCCACCTTGACGCCAAGGCGGGCGAGCACGCTGAGGGCGGCGCCGCGCGAGGCGCCCATCGCCTGGGCGGTGCGGAAGTTCTGGACGTAGATCGTCTCCTCGATGGAGGCGTGTGTGACCGTATGCTCGCGGACGAGTTTCTCCACCGCGTCGGCGATAAGCCCAAGGCACTCATAGGCTTCGAACTTCGGGCTTAGCTTCAGCGTGACGCTGGCGAGCAGGCGCATCGGCTCCGAGCGCGCATCGATGACGGCCAGGCCGGTGCCGCGCAGCGAAGGGTCGATCCCGAGGATGATCGCGCGACAGCCACGGCCGGCGGGAGCGACCGCAGCCTTGCGGGCACGGGGCGACTTCGCCCCCGTCGGCGTCGACGCGACGCCGCGGAGCTTATCCGTCCAGAGCGTGCGGGAGGATTTGCGGGCCATGACGCGAGGATGATAAGGTCAGCCCTGATTTCGACAGCAAAAGCATCGGCGACGGATTGCCAAGGGGCCGGGGCAGGGTAGGGTGACCGCATGCGGATCGCGCTCCACCTCGCCTGCCTGACTTGGGTCGCTTCCGGCTTAGGCGCCGAGCCTGAGGTCATCCGTCGCGAGGTGCCGACCATGCCCTCGGTTGAACTGAAGAGCGCGGGGAAGCTGAACCTCAAGCTCGTCCCGGAATGTTCGGCGCTCTGGGTCAGTCCCTCGCAGCCGGGGGTGTTCTGGACGCTGGCCGATTCCGGCGCCAAAGCCGCCATCACCCCGATTCGGATGGACGGCACCATGGTGCCCGTCGGCAAGACCTACTGGGGAGCGGTCGCGCTCAAGGGCGCCACGAACGTGGACTGGGAAGCCATCACGGGGGATGCCGCCGGGAATATGGTCGTCGGCGATGTCGGCAACAACGTCTCCCGCCGCAAGGAACTAGCCTTCTACCTTTTTAAGGAGCCCGCCCCCGGCGTCAGGGAGGTGGCCGAAGTCCGCAAGGTGAGCTTCGCATGGCCGGATCAGACTGCCTTTCCCGACCCCGAGCTCGCATATGACTGTGAGGCGATCTTCATGTTGCGCGGGAAGCTCTATCTTCTGACCAAGCATCGCCGGGATACCCTCACGGACCTCTGGCGCGCGGACATCCCGCCGGTCGGAGACCGGGCGATGCTGACGAAGCTAGCCCGCTTCGATGTCGGTGGCATGGTCACCGACGCTTGCGTCTCACCGGATCAGAAGCGTCTCGCCATCCTGACCTATCGCAATGTCTGGGTCTTCGACGTCCCGTTGGTCGGCGAAGATTTCTTCCGCGCGCCGGCCCTCCATGCGCCGATTTCGCCGCCGATGCTTTCCTTTCAGGTCGAGGGCTGCTCTTGGGTCGACAACGGCCACCTCCTCCTCGGGTCCGAGCAGGGTGATCTCTTCCGCATCGCGCTGACGGACCTCCGCGAGGCGAAGTAGAACAAGAAGACCGGCGGCGCAGGGCCACCGGTCTTCGGTGAGGCGATGTCAGGTCGCTTAGAGCGCCTTGGCGGCGGCGATCACCGCTTCCTTCGTGATGCCCAGTTCCTTCATCACCACGTCGCCCGGAGCGGAGAGGCCGAAGGTGTCGGTGCCGATGGCCTTGCCGGCGGTGCCGACATAGCGGCCCCACGAGATCGTCACGCCGGCTTCGATGCTGACGCGCTTCGTGCAGGCGGCGGGCAGGACTTCTTCCTGGTAGGCCTTCGGCTGACGCGCGAAGACTTCCATCGAAGGCATCGAGACCACGCGGACACCCGCGCCGAGTTCTTCGCCGGCCGCGAGGGCGAGCGAAAGTTCGCTGCCCGTGCCGATGAGGATGTGGGTGAGCGCGGCGGTTTCCTTGCGGAGGACGTAGCCACCCTTGAGCGTACCCTGGCGGCGCGTGGCCACCGGGACGGCATCGAGGGACGGGACGTTCTGGCGCGAGAGGATGAGGGCGACCGGTCCGTCCTTGCGGGCGACCGCGTGGGCGAAGGCGGCGGCGGTCTCTTCGGCGTCGCCGGGGCGGACCACGTCGAGGTTAGGGATGCAGCGCAGGGCGCTGACGGTTTCCACCGGCTGGTGGGTCGGGCCGTCTTCGCCGACGCCGACGGAGTCATGCGTGAAGATGTAGAAGGCCTGCAGCTTCGCCAGGGCGGCGACGCGGATCGACGGGCGGAGGTAGTCGGAGAACGTCAGGAACGTCGCGCCGGAGCCCTTGAAGATGCCGTGGTAGGCCATGCCGTTGAGGATGGCGCCCATCCCGTGCTCACGGATGCCGAAGTAGAGGTTGCGGCCAGCCGGGGTCGCGATGTCGAAATCGCCGGCGTCCTTGATGTAGTTCTTGGTCGAGCCGTGAAGGTCGGCGGAACCGGAGAGCACGAGCGGCGAAGCCTTGGCGACGGCGTTGATGCACGCTTCACCGGAGAGACGGGTGGCGAGGGCGTTCTTGCCGAATTCCGGGATGGCGGTGAGGAGCGACTGGACGTCGCCGTGGTCGCCTTTCTGCGCCTTGGCGAGGAGGACGGCTTTCTCGGGGTTGGCCTTGGACCAAGCGGCGAAAGTCTTCTGCCATTCGGCATGCGCGGCGGCCTGCTGGGCCTTGCGGGCGTTGAAGTATGCACGGGTCTCCGGGGAGACGTAGAACTTTTCTTCCGGCAGGCCGAGGGCCTTGCGGGAGGCGTCGACGAACTTCACGCCGGCTTCGCCGTGACCCTTGGAGGTGCCTTGGACTTCGGCGATACCCTTGCCGATGACGGTCTTGCAGATGATCAGCTTCGGCTTGCCGTTCTTGCTGGCGCGGGCCTGGTCGAGGGCCGCGGCGATCGGAGCGAGCTCGTTGCCCTGCTTGACGGTGAAGACTTCCCAGTTGGCGGCTTCGTAGCGCTTGGCGGTGTCCTCGTTCTGCGTCTTGGAGGCCATCGCGTCGAGGGTGACGTCGTTGGAGTCGTACAGCATGATGAGGTTATCGA
Organism: uncultured Opitutia bacterium; assembly: GCA_937875975.1. Taxonomy (GTDB): domain Bacteria; phylum Verrucomicrobiota; class Verrucomicrobiia; order Opitutales; family UBA953; genus UBA953. The sequence goes on from CALEEU010000088.1 coordinate 16,965, forward strand.
GGCCGAAACGGCCGGCGAAGGAAGCGGCTTCCTGTGAGATGCCTTCCTGGAGGCAGCCGTCGCCGGCGAGGCCGACCACGATGTGGTCGAAGATCTGATGCTCGGCGGTGTTGAAGTGGGCGGCGGCCATCTTGGCGGCGACGGCCATGCCGACGATGTTGCCGGTGCCTTGACCGAGCGGGCCGGTGGTGGCTTCGACGCCGACCGTCTCGCCGAACTCGGGGTGACCCGGGGTCTTGGAGTGGAGCTTGCGGAAGTTCTTCACTTCCTGGAGGGGGAGGTCGAAACCAGCGAGGTGGATCCAGCTGTAGACGAACATCGAGCCGTGGCCGGCCGAAAGGACGAAGCGGTCGCGGTTGATCCAGGAGGGGGCGGCGGGGTCGTGGCGGAGGAAGTTACCGTAGAGCACGGAGCCGATTTCGGCGGCGCCGAGAGGCAGGCCGAGGTGTCCCGAGTGGCAGGCGGCGACGGCATCCATGGCGAGGCCACGGGCTTCGGTGGCGGCGCGGGAAAGGTCGGCGGAATTGTTGAGCGACATAGGCTTAATCCGTAAGGCATAAACGGGTGGGGTTTCCAGCCTTGAATGAGCCTCCAAACCCCTTCAAAAAGGTCACATGTCCGACAAAGAACTCGAAGAAGGCCTGGCCCTACGACTCGACTTCGGGAAATTGCGAAAAATCGCTTCCGGACAGGCCGATGTCATCCCGGCCGTGGCCCAGGACGCCCAGACCGGCGAAGTGCTCATCGTCGGCTACGTCAACGAGCTCGCCCTGCAGACGGCGCTCCGTGAAAAGAAGGCCACCTTCTGGAGCACGTCGCGCAACGAACTTTGGATCAAGGGCCTGACTTCCGGCGATTTCCTCGAGCTCCTCGAGGTGCGTGTCAACTGCGAGCAGAACTCGATCCTCTACAAGGTCCGTCCCGCGGGTCAGGGCGCCTGCCACACGAAGGAGGATGGTAAGGCTCGCTCGGGTTGCTACTACCGTCGACTCAAGGCCGACGGTTCGCTGGAGAAGGCCTGAGCCTCAGCGGCGGCCGAGCGCCGGCAGCACGAGGTCCGTCTCGATGTCGAGCCGGATCACGAGCAGCTTCGTCTGACGCGTGATGCGGTCGGTCCCTGGCCGTGCGGCGAAGCCGAGGGATTCAAAGTCACCTTGCTTTTCCGTCAGGCGGGCGAGCGCGGCTTCGGCCTCGTCGCCGGTCCGATAGGCGAAGGCGATCGTCGCGACAAGGAAGGCGCCGCCGTCGCTTTCGCCGACCGCGATGGTCGCTGATTCGGCCTGGGCGCCGGCCTCGATCAACGCGCGCCCGAGCCAGCGGCGGCGGGCGGCGGTCTCGAGCAAGGCCTGCGCGGGCGCGGCGTGGACGAGCAGGTAGCCATGCGGGACGCCGCTGAGCTGCACGCGCGCGAGACCAGGGATGACCTTGCCGCCGTCGGTGATCTCAGGCGGGTTCTCGCTGAGTTCCGCGGCTTGTCCCGGGATGAAGCCCACGGTCGCCCGCTCGGCTTTGTCCAAGGTAGCTCGGGCGAGCCCGGCGCGTAAGGCCTCGCGCTGTTCCAGCGGGGCCAGTTCGGCGAGCGCCCGAAGAACGGCGGCGGAAGTCCGGAGTCCTTGGGCTTCGCGGGGCAGGATCAGCGCGACCTCGCGGCTGCGCGGGTCGATGCGCAGGCGCAGGTCGCCAGGATGCGTCCAGAGCCACGCTACGCTGCACGCCATGGCCAGGAACGCGAGCAGCAGGAGCGGGCGACGCATGCGCGCTTACTTGGCGCCCGGAGCGGCCGCGCTCTTCCGGGCTTTCTCGACCACCCGTCCGATCGCCTGCGCGAGCTTGTCCGCCGGGTAATCAAGGCCGAGGGTCGCCTGCTTGCCCTCGCCGCCGATGCGGATCTTCTGCACGAGTTCGACGAGCGTCCCCATTTCTTCCTTCTCCTCGGGCGATTTCCCGTCGTCGTTCGAGAGTCCCATCATCGAGAGCGCTTGGAAGCCTTGGAGCTGCTTGCGCATCGTCGAAGCCTTCTCGACGCTCACGAAGTTGGCGGCGACCGCGAGCTGCAGGTCGGTGGCGTTTTCGCCGAGCACCAGCGAAAGGTCTTCCACGCCGGCTTCTTGCTTCGTGTTAGGCATCTTCGCGGCATCGGCGTAGAGAAAGAGCCAGCCCTGCGGGGCGGCGGCGAACTTCGCGGATACCACGGTGGGCAGTTGCGCGGCCTTCTCGCCGCGATCGGCCGCGGCGACGGCGCGTTCGAGGAACTCCGCGCTGACGACGACGAGCAGGCTTTCCGAATGGGCGACGACGTAGGCGTCCTTGGCGTCATCCTTCGGCTTCTCCCCGGAAAGTTTCTCGATGAAGGCGCCGGCTTCCCAAGCCTGATGCTGGCCGACGGTCTTCGACGGGAGGGAGTTGCTCTGGCCGAACGCGTTGATGCGTGCCGGCACGAACTTGCCCCGGATGAGCACGACGCCGGAGGCGCTCTTCTCGGCGACCTTGCCGTCGGGGCCCGGGTAAATCGCAACGACGAGCTCATGCAGGTCGTTTTCAGAATCCACCCCGAGCTGTTCGCGCAGCCTGCGGGAAGCCTCGAGGTCCTTCGCCTTCAGGTCGGCGAGCTTCTCGAGGGCCTGTCCGACCTTGGTCCTGCGGAAGGTCTTGAGGTCGAAGCCGACAATGGCGACGGAACCGGCGGGCAGGCCTTCGGTGTTCAACGCGGCCTGGGCCGAGTTGAAGAAGAGGGCCAGGATCAGGGCAAGCAGGGGTCGCATGACGGTCGGGCATTAAGCCCGCCGGGCTGGAGGGGACAAGCGGATACCCCGTTTTCCTAGGATAAAACAGGGATTTCATCCCATTGGGGCACAAAAAAGGGCGCCGAAAGGCGCCCTTGAGGAGGGTGATAATCCGAGGATTAGTAGCCGCCGCGATCGCCGCCGCCGAAGCCGCCGGAGCGACGTTCGCCGCCGCCGAAGCCGCCGCGAGAGCCGCCGCCGCCGAAGCCGCCACGAGAGCCGCCGCCGCCGAAGCCACCACGATCTCCACCGCCGAAGCCGCCGGAGCGGGGACGGTCGCCACCGAAGCCGCCGGAGCGGGGACGGTCACCACCGAAGGACGGGCGTTCTTCGCGAGGACGAGCGACATTGACCTTCAGGGGACGACCCATGAAATCGATGTTTTCAGTCTTAGCGATCGCATCCTGAGCGGCCTGAGCATTGGCCATGGTCACGAAGGCGAAGCCACGAGGGCGACCCGTGAACTTGTCCATCATGACTTCCACGGAGACCACTTCGCCGCCTTGGGAGAAGTGAGCGCGGATGTCGGATTCGGTTGCGGCCCAGGGCAAGTTGCCCACGAACAGTTTGTTTTCCATATTATCTTTTGTTTTGCTTGTTTTACCTACACCGCATTGCCCGTTTCCGACTTTCGGATTTCGATTTGCCGTCTTAACGACCGTCAACTCACCGGATTATTGCGGGGTTGTCTCTTACTTTGGTTATTTTCCGAGACAAACCTGACTGCTTATAAGTCAGTTTAGCGGGGCTTCGGCAAGTTTATTCACAATAGGGGGGTTCCCTCAGCCCTGCGTTGACTCCGTTAGCGGGGTGAAAGAGGCTGTTTTCATGAGCGCAGCTTTGACTCAAAGCCAGATCGAGGAGGCCCTGAAGGGTCTGGACGGGTGGAGTGTCGAACACGCTAAGTTGTTGAAGGCCTATAGGTTAAAGGATTTCAAGGCTGCCTTGGCCTTCATTAACCAGATCGGAGCCGAGGCCGAGCGTCTCGATCACCACCCGGAAATCCATAATAGCTGGAATCGGGTGACCCTACGGCTTTGTACCCATGATGCCGGCGGGCAGATCACAGAGAAAGATTTGACCCTCGCCCGCGCCATCCAATCCATCTCCCTCCCGTGATCGACGACCCCGCCGAGGCCCTGGACATCCTCCTAGAGGAGCTCAAACGCCAGAAGGCCGCTGGGCTCCGTCGGGTTAGCGTCTCGGACGAAGCCGTGGCGACATTGAAGGCGCTCGCCGGTGCTCCGGTCGCCTTGCCTGTGCCCGCCGCCGCGGCCAAACCTTCCGCCAGCGCGGCGACGGCCGCCTCCGTCCGTCCGACGCCGATCCCGGTCACGCCGAAGCCTGCCGCGGTCGTGACGACCCCGGTCATCGCCGATGCGCCGATCTTTACCTTGCCCGCCGGCACCAAGGCCGAGCGCATGCAGGCCCTCCGTCAGCTCGTCGACGCCTGCGTCGAGACGAAGAAGCATCTGACCGGTTCGCATCGTCCGCTGCTCGGCCATGGTTCACTCGACGCCAAGGTCGTGTTCGTCGGCGAAGCTCCTTCGCACGAAGAGATGGAAGCCGGCGAAGCCTTCGCAGGCGCCTCTGGCGAACTCCTTCAGAAAATCCTCGGCGCCGCGGCGATCAGCCCCGCCGACTATTATCTCGCGCCCGTCATGGTCTGGCGGCCTGAGCCCCCGACGCAGTATGGCAAGCGCCCGCCCACCGCGCGTGAGATCGCCTTCAACCTTCCGTACCTCCGCGCGCAGATCGACGTCGTGGCCCCGCGCATCGTGGTCGCGCTCGGCGCCCAGGCGTTCGAGGCGCTGCATGGCCGCACGCCGAGCATCACGCAGGCCCGCGGCCAGTGGTTCGACCTGTCCGGCGTGCCGTTGATGCCGACGTACCACCCGAACTACCTGCTGCATAATCCGAGCGCGTCCGCCAAGCGTGCCGTCTGGGAAGACTTCCTGCGGGCCATGGAGAAGCTCGGCCTCCCGATCAGCGAGAAGCAACGCGGCTTCTTCGCGACGAGCTGAGCCTCAGCGGACCGAATCGCTGAGGCGGCTGAGCGAGAACGAGAGCACCTGCGAATTACGGCCGCTTGCCTTGAGCGCCTTGCGACGCTCGGCCGGCAGGTCCGTCAGCGCGCCCGGCACGAAGTTACAGGCGGACTGGAAGAAGCCCTGCGTCTGCGTGGTGAGCGCGATGAGTTTCTTGGCGCCGAGCTGCTTGGCGCGACGTTTGGCGAATTCGACCAGTTTGCTGCCGACGCCGCGTCCGTGGTAGAACGGCTGCACGTAGACCGCGCCGAGCTCCATCGATTTGCCGCCGGGAAAGGGACGCAAGGTGGCGCAGCCGATGATGCTGTCATCGATTTCGTAGACGTAGAAATCTGCGAAAGATTGCTCGATCTGCTGGCGCGTACGGGCGACGAGGGCGTCGGTCTTCGCGCCGTGCTTGGCGAGGTTGTAGAGGGCCTGGGCGTCCTTCTTCTTGGCCTGGCGGATACGGTCGTAGTCGTTGGCGTGCACCATCGTGCCGAGGCCGACCTTGTCGAAGATCTCGGTGAGGAGGCAGCCGAAGACGCGGCCGTCGAGGATGTGGGCGCGCGGGACGTCGTTGTCGAGGGCCTTGGCGGCTTGGACGGCCTTGCTGCGGATACGTGGGTCGAGCTTCGCGGTCTTGTCCGCAAGGAGGCGCTTGAGGTCGTCCTCCGGCAGGTTGAGCTGCACGACGCCGTTGACCTGCAGGCCGCTGAACGGGGTGAGGTAGATGAGCTTCGAGGCGCCGAGGGCGGTCGCGAGTTCCATCGCGAGGTGGTCGCTGTTCACGCGCAGTGACTGGCCTTCGCGGTCGCACACGATGGGCGTGACGAGCGGCAGGATATCCTGCGAGAGCATCGACTTGAGGATGGCGGCGTCGACCTTCTCGACCTTGCCGGCGTAAAGATGGTCCACGCCCTTGAGGCGTCCGATCTTGGTGGAACGTACCGCGTTGGTGATCGCGCAGCGGAGGCCGGCCTGGGAAAGGTTCTCGAGCACAGACTGGGAGACGAGCGCCGAAGCTTCACGGGCGAGCGACATCGTGGTGGCGTCGATGGGGCCTTCGCCTTGGACGTCGGAGAGGACGATGTTATGTTCACCGGCGAGGCCGACGAGTTGCTGGCCGATGCCGTGCACGAGGACGACCTTGATGGACAGGCTGCGGAGGACCGCGATGTCGGTGACGATGTTCGCGAAATTCTCGTGCGACACGATCGACCCGTCGACCGCGATGACGAACACGTGGTCGCGGAACATCGGGACATACCGGAGGATTCCCCGGAGGTCGGTCGGCTTCATGGCGCGCTCACGCTGGCTGGACATGCTCAATCCTTATGGACTCCTCGACGGGCGGGGCAATACTGATGACGCATGCCGAAGCCGCCCCGAGTCCGCCGAGAGACGGTGCCTCCTGACCTCCGGGAGTCGGTGGACGCCTTCCTGGCCCACCTCTCGCTTGAGCGTGGCGCCGCCAAACTGACGACGGAGGCCTACGAGTCCGACCTGCTCCGCTTCGCCGCCCACTGCGGCCGGGCCGGCCGGACGAACTGGACGGAGGTCTCGCTCGCCGACGTGGATTCCTGGACGCGCGCGCTCGACCGCAAGGGGCACGCCGCCGCCTCGATGGCCCGACGGCTCTCGGCCGTCCGTTCCTTTTCGGCCCACCTGGTCCGCAGCGGCCTGCGTCGCGATGATTTCACCGAGCTCGCCCACGGCCCGAAGCTTCGCCGCAAGCTGCCCGGCATGATCAGCGCCGAGGAAGCCGCCAAGGTCGTCTCCGCGCCCGACACCCGCACGCCGCAGGGCCTACGCGATCGCGCGATGCTCGAGATGATGTACGGTTCCGGTCTGCGTATCTCCGAACTTTGTAGCCTGGAGATCCAGGCCGTCGACGCCGACTCCGCGCTCGTGCGTGTCACCGGCAAGGGCTCCAAGGATCGCGTCGTGCCCGTCGGCGAGACCGCGTTGGTCGCCTTACAGGCCTATCTCAAGGCTGGCCGGCCCAAGCTCGTGCGTCCGAAGACCGGCAGCGCGCTCTTCCTGAGCGCCCGCGGCGTCGCCATCTCCCGCAAGACCTTCTGGCTCGGCGTGAAACAGGCGGCCCAGCGTGCCGGGGTCTCCGTGCCCGTGAAGCCGCACCTCCTGCGCCATGCCTTCGCGACGCATCTGCTCGAAGGCGGCGCGGACCTGCGTTCGATTCAGGAGATGCTCGGCCATGCCGACATCGCCACGACGCAGATCTACACGTCGGTCGACCGCACGGCCCTCTCGGATGCGCACCGTCGTCACCACCCTCGCGGGCGGGGCAAGGGGCGTTAACGTCCGAACAGGACGAAGAGTCCGCCGATGATCGAAGCCGCGGTGAGCGCGCCGATCAGGAAGCGAGTACCAAACGGGATCTCGAGCGGGGCCAGTTCTTCGTCGGCGTCGGTCGGCCGGACCACCGCCTCGCGGAGGATCGAGAAATAGTAGTGGATGCTGATTGCGACGCCGAGAAGGGCGGCGCCGAGGATCCACCAAAGCTTGGCGGATACGAGCAGCATGAGTACGAGCAGCTTGGCGATGAAGCCCACGGAAGGCGGTACGCCGGCGAGGGAGCCGATGCCGAAACCGAGGGCGCTGGCGAGGAGCGGTGAACGACGGAGCAGGCCGCGGAGCGCGAGCTGCGGGCGGCGATGGTCTTCAATCGCCGGTAGCGAGACGAGCGCTTGGGCGGTGAGGAACGTGCCGATGACGTAAGCCAGGAGGTAGATGACGATGACCTGTTCGACATCGTAGCCAAGGGCGTTGGCGCCCGGGAGGACGAGCGCGGCCGTGACGGCGGCAAGGATGAAACCGGCGTGCGAGACGCCCGAAAGCGAGAGCGTGCGCTTCACGTCAGTCGTGGCAAGGGCGCCGAGATTCCCGAAGAGGAGGGTCAGCACGGCGGTGACGCCAAGGAGCGGAGCGAGCTTCACCGCGATCGGGGCGAAGGGTCCGGTCGCCAGCAGCACTAAGGTGAACGCGCCGGCGGCCTTGGAGGCCGTGCCGAGGAAGGCGGTCGTCGGGGTCGGGGCGCCTTGGTAGACGTCCGGAATCCAGGTGTGGAACGGGAAGGCGCCGAGCTTGAAGGCGACGCCGCCGAGAATCAGGGCGATGCCGGTGAGCGTCAGGGGCGAAACCGTATTCGCGACGGACTGGGCGGCGAGGGCCTTGCCGATCTGGGTGAAGTTGAGCGAGTCCGCGACACCGACGGAACCGAGCGCGCCGTAGACGAGTACGATGCCCATCAGGAGCAAAGCGGAACTAAGGCCGCCCGCGACGAGGTATTTCACGCCGGCTTCAAGCGAGGCTTCGCTGCGGCGCAGGTAGCCGACGAGCACGTAGAGGCCGACGGCGGCCGTCTCGAGCGAGAGGAAGAACGGGACGAAGTGGTTCGACTGCGCGAGGAGCATGAACGCCGCCGTGACGACCAAGAGCACATGGTGGTAGTCGGCGACCGCGGCGTCGCGTTCGCGTAGGAAGCCTTCGGCGAGGAAACTCGTCAGCAAGGCCGATAGCAGGAAGACCATGCGCACGCCGTCGGTGGGCAGGTTCTGACGGAGCAGGCCGGCGAACGAAGCGACGTCGGTCGGCTGAACCCAGGGCCCGTTGGTCAAAGCCATGATCGCGACGAGCACTAGGCCGACGCGAGCGGTGATCGGGATGAGCGAGCGGAGTGCCTTGGGGAGGAACATCGCTTGCAGGAGGCAGATGAGCGAGAGGCCGGCGACGGCGATCTCGGGTAGGATGGATAGCCAGTCAGCCGGGCGCGGGGCCAGGACCTTGAAGACTGGATCGATATCGGCGAGGAAAGGAATCATCGGACGGAAAATTAGCGCTGGGTAGGAACGGCCGGGCCAGCCTTGACGGGTGCCTTGGCGTTATGCTGCGAGAAGGTGGTGATACCAGCGGCGACGGGATTGACGGACTTCGTGATGAGCGAAGGCACGAAGCCAATCGTCAGCGAAGCGCCGAGCAGCACGAAGGCGGCGAAGCGCTCGGCCCAGCCGAGGTCGCCGAAGGGCGCGGAGGCGAAGCGCTTCTCGAGCGCCTCGGAGGCCGGACCGAAGAAGGTGGAGGCCACGGCGCGGAGGGCGTACACGGCGGAGAGGATGACCGTCGAGGCGACGAGGGCCTGCAGCCAAAGCGGCTGGGCGCGGAGGGCGAGGAAGACGCCGACTTCACCCCAGAAGTTTCCGAAGCCCGGCAGGCCGATGGAGGCCATCGTCGCGGCGATGAAGAGCGCGGCAAGGATCGGCGTGCGCGTGGCGAGGCCGCCCAGTTCGTCGAGGCGATAGGTGCCGGCGCGGGCGCGGACGGCGTTGGCGAGCAGGAAGAGCGCGGCGCAAGAGAGGCCGTGTGCGACCATGAGGAAAGCGGCGGCATCGAGGCCGTCGGCCTGGCCGGACACGCCGCAGACCCAGATGCCGAGGAAGATCGGACCCATGTGGGCGACGGAACTCCAGGAGAGCAACTGCTTGAGGTCGCGCTGCGCGAGGCAGATCAGGCCGACGAGGACGACGTTGGCGACGGCGAACCAGAGGAACCAAGTGCCGAGCGAGCCGCCGGTGATGTCGAGGCTGCTGAGGCCGAGGAGGATGATGCCGTAGAGGCCGAACTTCTTGAGGGCGCCAGCGTGTAGCATCGAGACCGGGGTCGGCGCGGCGGAGTAGCCAGGCGCGGCCCAGGAGTGGAACGGGAAGAGCGAGGCGAGCGTGCCGAGGCCGAAGAGCACCAGCGCACCAGTGGCGGCGGGGATGGACTTCGCGTTCTGGAGGCCTTGGGCGACGTTCTCGAAGGTCGCGACGCCGTACTCGACACCGGAGGCGTCGATGGCGATCAGGATGCCCGCGAGGGAGGCCATGGCGCCAGCGGTGAGGTAGATCGCCATCTGCATGGCGGCCGGCCGACGGCCTTCGCCACCCCAGAAGAGCGTGAGGATGAACGTGGGGATGAGCGCGAACTCGTGGAAGAAGTAGAAACCGACGAGGTGATTGGTGCCGAACACGGCGAGCGTGCCACCAAGCATGAACAGGATGAGGCCCAGGTAGGTGTTCCGTCCTTCCACTTCCTGCGTGAGGGCCTTGATGCCCGCGGCGAGGCCGACGAGCGAGGTCATCGCGAGGAGCGGCGCCCCGAGGCCATTGAGCGCGAAACCGAAGCCCCAGAACCCTTCGGACTGGAACTGCTGCGGCGCGGTGCTCGGATCGCTCCAGAGGACGAGCAACCAGGGGCCGAGCACGGCCGGGATGGCGAAGCCGCCGAAGGCGAAGCCCGAGGCGAAGCTGCGAGGGAGGTCGCGTCCGGCGAGCAAGATCAGGCCGACGAGAATCGGGGCCGTGATGGCGAGCGCGAGGAGCGTGGCAGGAAAAGTATCCATGAATTAGCGGGCGATGAGGAACCAGGCCAGGAAGAGAGTACCCACTACGATCCAAAGCGCGTAGGCACGCGTCTGGCCGCGGTGGAAGGAACGGCCAGTGAGGTAGCCCAGTACGGCGGGGACGCCGCCACCGATCCAGCGCACGGCGACACCGTTGATGATGAGGAGGTCGAGGAACGCGACGAACTCGGAGGCGCGACGCTGCACGGAGTCGACGTACCAGCGGTAAAGGCCGTCCATCCAGCGGTGCTCAAGGAGGTGATACGTGCGAGGCGAGACGACTTGGAGGGCGTCGGCGCCACGGACGACGCCGTAGAACTTGAGCGCACCGAAGAAGCCGACGACGAGTGAGAAGAGGCCGACGATGGTCGAGGGGGCGTTCAGGTGGAAGGCGATGGCGTCGAGGGCGGGCTTGATCGGCTGCAGCGAACCAGCCGGCAGCAGGGTCGAGGCAAGGAAACCGCCAGCGACGGAGTAGACGAGGCCGAGCACGACGAGCGGCAGGGTCATCGTCCAAGGAGACTCATGGGCGTGGGCGGCTTCTTCGGAGTTCGCTTCGCCGAGGAAGACGAGGCGGATCATGCGTCCGCTGTAGAGGCAGGTCGCGAGCGCGGCGAGGGCCAGGAAAGCGAAGATCACGAAGCGTCCGTCATGGTAGGCGGCCTCGATGATGGCGTCCTTGGAATACCAGCCCGCAAGGAAGGGCACGGCGCAATTTGAGAGCGTCGCGGCGATGAACGTCACGGCGGTGAGCGGCATCTTCTTCAGCAGGCCGCCCATCTTGAGCATGTCCTGTTCGTGGTGGCAGCCGTGGATGACCGAACCGGCCCCGAGGAATAGCGTGGCTTTGAAGAACGCGTGCATCGCCATATGCATGAGCGCGAGCGCGGGGTGACCGAGGCCGATGGCGCAGCCCATGATGCCGAGGTGCGCGAGCGTCGAGTAGGCGAGGGACTTCTTGATGTCGGTCTGCGCGAGCGCGCAGAGGCCGGCCAGCGCCGCCATGCCAGCACCGGAGACCGCGATGAACTGCAGGACATCAGGGGCGAGCAGGAAGCTCACGCGGGCCATGAAGTAGACGCCGGCGGCCACCATCGTCGCGGCGTGGATGAGCGCCGAGACCGGCGTCGGGCCGGCCATCGCGTCCGTGAGCCAGACGTGGAGCGGGAACTGGGCGGACTTGCCGAGGAAGCCGCACATGAGCAGCGCGCCGACGGCGACGGGGATGGTCTTGGCAGCAGCGGCGTGGTCCTTGAGCGCGACGAAGTCGAGCGTACCGTAGAGCGAGAGGCACATCGCGATGCCGAGGATGAAACCGAGGTCGCCGATTCGGTTGACGATGAACGCCTTCTTCGAGGCGGCGGCGGCGTAATCCTTGTCGAAGTAGTGCGCGATCAGCATGTACGAGCTGAAGCCCACGAGTTCCCAGAAGATGAACGTCATGAGCAGGTTGTCGGCGACGACGATGCCCAGGATGGAGAACATGAAGATCGAGAGACCGGCGAAGAAACGGCCGCGGGCCGTGTCTTCCTTCATGTAACCGACGGAGAAGAGGTGGATCCACGCGGCGACGAAAGACACCACGAAGAGCATCAGGCGCGCGTTGGCATCGATGAGGTAGCCGAAGCCGAGGCTGATGCCGCCAAACTTCGCGAGCTCGACGTGCCAGGTGACGTCGACGCCCTTGCTGAGCAGGTTGAGCGAGAGGCCGGCGATGGCGAAGGCGGTGCCGGTCGAGAGCCAGGCGGCGAGTCCGCCGGCGCGGCGCAGGAACAGCGCGGAGAGCGCGGCGGCTCCCAGCGGCAGGAACAGGATCCAGTGGACCAGGGACGAAAGGTCGGAAGGCATCGGAAAAACTTAGTCGCGGAGGGTGGTGAGCGCGTCGGACTGCACCGTGCCGCGCTTGCGGAACAGGGCCACGATCAGCGCGAGGCCGACGGCGACCTCAGCGGCCGCGACGGTGATGACGAAGAAGACAAGGACCGCGCCGTCCATGGTGCGGTTGAAGCGCGAGAAGGCGACGAGGGCGAGCGTCGCGGCGGCGAGCATGAGCTCGAGGCACATGTAGACGACGAGCAGGTTGCGGCGCACGAGAACGCCAGTCAGACCCAGGACAAAAAGAAGGCCCGCCAGGATGAGGTGGTGAGCAAGAGAGGTGTTTTCCATGGCGGAAAGATCAGGCTTTGGTTTCGGGGTTATCCTTGCTCAGCGACACGACGCCGACGAGGGCGACGAGGAGCAGGAAGCCGGCGATTTCCAGGGGCAGAAGATACTTCGTGTAGAGCAGGCGACCGAACGACTTGGCGGCGGTGGTGAACTCGGCCGGGTTGACGGAGAGCTCGGGCGGCGTGCTGCCCGCTTTCACGGCGGAGACGGCACCGGACCAGTGGAAGAGCCAGAGCACGCTGGCGGCGAGGAGGAAGAAAGTCGCGAGACCGAGCGCCGCGGTCTTCCACGGATAGGCGCCCGTCGCGTCCTCGGTATCCAGGAGCATGATGATGAACAGGAAGAGCACCATCACCGCGCCGGCGTAGACGAGGACTTGGAGCACACCGAGGAAGTAGGCATCCAGCAGGAAGAACTCGGCGGCCACCCCGACCAAGGCCAGGATCATCCCCATGGCGGAGGTCACCGCGTTGCGGCTGACGACCAAGAGAAGGGCAGCCCCGAGGGTCAGTGCTGCGAAGAAAATAAACAGGCCGTCCGGCATGGGTCGGACGGTAGGGCGGGGGGAGGCATTGGAAAGGAGAAAACGCCCCTAAACGCCCTTTTTTGCCACTTTATGGGGGTCAGTAGCCCCCTCCCGCTCGAGACCCCTTAAATATGAGCGAAAGCGCTCAATACCTCAAAGCGGCCGGTGTCGACGCATCACGCAGGTGGGGTGCTGGGCGATGACCTCCCCGGCATCGAACCGTCCGGTCCAATCGGGGAAAAAGGCGTCCGCCTCGGGCTCCATGTCCACATGGGTGAGGATCAGCTCGGCACACCAAGGCAGGGCTTCGGCATACAGCGCAGCGCCACCGGCAAGGAAGAGGGTCTTGGTCGGTTCGACCAACGCGGCCTCGTGCCAATCCTTGGCGACGATCACGCCAGGCGCGGTGAAACCAGAGCGGCTGAGCACGACGGTCGTACGTCCCGGGAGAGGCCTACCGATGGACTCATAAGTCTTACGGCCCATGAGGAGCACCTGGCCCATGGTGGTCGCCTTGAAGAACGCGAAGTCCTCCGGGATGCGCCACGGGAGCTTATTGTTCAGGCCGATGCCGCGATTGCGCGCGACGGCCGCGATGGCGATGAGCGGGCGACCGAGGTCCACGACGTCAGATGGCGACGGGCGCCTTGATCGCCGGATGCGGGTCGTAGCCTTCGATCGCGATGTCTTCGAACTTGAATGCAAAGAGATCCTTCACGTCAGGGTTCAGCACCAGGCGGGGCAGGGCGCGCGTCTCGCGCGAGAGCTGCAGTTCGACCTGCTCCACGTGGTTGGAATAGATGTGCGCGTCGCCGAAGGTGTGCACGAAATGGCCCGGTTTCAGGCCCGTGACCTGCGCGATCATGTGCGTAAGCATGGCGTAGCTCGCGATGTTGAACGGCACGCCGAGGAAGAGGTCCGCGCTCCGCTGATAGAGCTGGCAGCTGAGGCGCCCATCGGTCGAGACGTAGAACTGGAAGAGCGTATGGCAAGGGGGCAGGGCGACCTGGTCGGCTTCCTGCGGATTCCAACCGGTGACGATGAGGCGGCGGCTCGAGGGGTTGCGCTTGATCTCGTCGACGACGCGGCGGATCTGGTCGACGCCGTCATTCTCATAAGTGCCATCAGGCTTTTTCGTCGCACCGAAGCGGCGCCACTGGTGGCCGTAGACGGGACCGAGGTCGCCTTCCGGGCGGCCGAACTTCGCACACTGTTCAGCGCTAGCCCATTCGTTCCAGATGCTGACGCCACGCTCGGTGAGCCAGGCGTTCTGCGTGCTGCCGGAGAGGAACCAGAGTAGTTCGTGCGTGATCGACTTGAGGTGGACCTTCTTGGTCGTGAGCAGCGGGAAGCCTTCGGCGAGGTCGAAGCGCAGCTGCGCTCCGAAGATGCCGATCGTGCCCGTGCCGGTGCGGTCGCCCCGGATTTCTCCGTGCTGCCGGACTTGGCGAAGCAGGTCGAGATAGGCCTTCATGGGTCTCGGTTATTCTCCGGAAAGCCCCCGCCGCAACACGGAAAGCCGAACCTTTCGCCCTTGCCACCCCGCCTGCTCGGAGGCACCCCTTTGGGGTAGCCAACATGAGCGAAAAGCCCGACCTCAACGCCATCTCCCACGACCTGCATGCGGTCCGTAAGGAGAAGCTCGCCCTCCTTCGCGCCGCGGGCGAAGACCCCTTTCGTGCCGAGTGGAACCAGACCCATGTCTCGAACGAATGCCCGGCCCTTCTGCCCGAAGGCGTTGAAGAAGGTCCCGAGGTCTCCGTCGCCGGCCGTATCGTCGCCCTGCGCGTGATGGGTAAGGCCAGCTTCGTCAAGATTCTCGATCGTGGCGGCCTGATTCAGACCTACTTCACCCGCGACGCCCTGGGTGATGCGTACGACACCCATTTTAAGAAGATGGTCGATTCCGGCGACTTCGTCGGCGTCCGCGGCAAACTCTTCCGCACCAAGACGGGCGAGGTCACCGTGCGTGTCGCCGAATATAAGATGGTCGCGAAGTCCCTCCGCCCGCTGCCCGAGAAGTGGGCCGGTCTGACCGACGCCGAAAAGATTTACCGCCAGCGCTACCTCGACCTCGTCGTCAACGAGGAGTCCCGCCGCCGTCTCTTCACTCGCAGTCGCGTCGTCGAATCGATCCGCCGTTTCCTCTGGAGCCGCCAGTTCACCGAAGTCGAGACCCCGGCCCTGCACGCCATCGCCGGCGGCGCCGCGGCCCGTCCGTTCGAGACGCACTCCAACGCGCTCGATTGCGATTTCTATCTCCGTATCGCCCTCGAACTCCACCTGAAGCGCTGCCTCGTCGGCGGCATGGACCGCGTCTTCGAGATCGGCCGCGTCTTCCGTAATGAAGGTGTCTCGGTGAAGCATAGTCCTGAATTCACGATGCTCGAGGCCTACCAGGCCTATACGGATTACCGCGGCATGATGGAACTCGTTCGCTCGATGATCCAGAAAGTCTGCGCCGAAGTCCTCGGCACGACCAGCGTCGTCCGTCCGGACGGCGTCGCCATCGAGCTCGGCGGCGAATGGCGCGAAGCGAAGTATAAAGACCTCATCATCGAACGCACGGGCGACCCGCAGTGGTTCTCGCGCTCGAAGGAAGAGAAAATCGCCGCGTGCAAGGCCCTCGGTCTGCATGAGCCCCGCACCGACTGGGAAGACTTCGAGGTCACCAACGAAGTGTTTGGCAAACTCATCGAGCCCGGCCTCATCCAGCCGACCTTCGTCACGCACATCCCAAAGGAACTCTGCCCGCTCGCTAAGGTCACCCTCAGCGACGATTCGACCATCGACGTCTTTGAACTCTGCATCAACGGCCAGGAGATCGCTCCGGCCTACTCCGAGCAGAACGACCCCGGCGTGCAGCGTCAGATGTTGCAGCTCCAAGCCGGCGCCGAGACCCAGAAGATCGACGAAGACTTCCTCCTCGCGCTCGAGCACGGCATGCCCCCCGCGGGCGGCCTCGGCATCGGCATCGATCGCCTGGTGATCCTGCTGACCGGCGCGGCCAATATCCGCGACGTCATCCTGTTCCCGACGCTCGCGCCCGAAGCGCAGGCCTGAGTCCTTTCCCTTGCCCTGGTTCCTCCATCTCGCCCTCCGTCAGCTCTTTCCTCCCGGTAAGCGCTTCCCGGCGTTCGCGACGGTATCGATCCTCGGCGTCGGCCTCGGCGTGGCGTCGTTGCTCATCGTGCAGACGGTGATGAACGGCTTCGGCGAAGAGCATCGCCTGCGCATCCGCGAATCCTTCGGCGACTGCCAGGTCACTGCCGCCGCACCCATCGAGCGCCCTGAAGCGCTCGCGAGGCAACTCGCCGCCAGCCCCGAGGTCTCCTCCGCTTCCCCCTATGCCGAAGGCCCCGCGCTCGCGCGCAATGGCGACTTCTCCGGCATCGCGCAGGTGCGTGGTATCGATCCGTCGGACCCCGCCCAGCCAGCCCGCAAGTACGTCTATGGCGGCAGCTTCGACGACCTCGACGACGGCCGCATCATCCTCGGCGCCGGCCTCGCCCGCGCCCTGCGCGTGCGCGTCGGCGACCGCATCGAGATCTGGTCGCCCGCGATGGCCGAGCGCGCCGAGAAGGGCAAGGCCCCGCTGCCTGCTGAATTCGAGGTCTGCGCGGTGATCGTCACCGGCTTCACCGAGGTCGATAACGCCGCGGCGCTCATCCCGCTCCGCCGCTTCCGCGAAATCTGGAATCTCGGCCCGCGCGCCCACGGCCTCACGCTCCGCCTGAAGCAGCCAGCGCTCGCTGAGGCGACCGCTGGCCGCCTCGCGGTCGGCCACCCTGGACTACGTTTCCGCCCATGGCAGGATATCAAGAAGGACTTCCTCGCGGCCATCCGCTTCGAGAAGACGATGCTCTTCTTCCTGATGTTCATCATCACACTCGTCGCCTCGTTCTCAATCGGCAGTACGCTCTTCTCGGCCGTCATCCGCCGTTCACGCGAAGTGGGTGTGCTCGCCTCGCTTGGTGCCGCGCGCTGGCAGGTCGTCTGCCTCTTCGGACTGCAGGGCCTTCTCATTGGCGCCCTCGGCACACTCCTCGGCTTCGTGCTCACTTGGACGATTCTCGCCTTCCGCGACGGTATCCTTGGCACGATCAATCGCTTCTTCGGTGGCGGTGACATGGTGGCTAATATCTATCAGTTCTCAAAGGTGCCGCTCCATTACGACGCCACGGATTTTGTTATCGCTGCGGCGTTTACCTTACTGACTACGGCGATCGCCGGCCTGGTGCCTGCGCTCTGGGCCGCCGGTCGCAAACCCTCGGAGGCCATGCGCGATGCCTGACGTCGTCCTTCAAGCCCGCGGCCTCGCCAAGGCCTTCGCCTCGCCTGCCGGCCCGCTGCCGGTACTGACCGACGTCTCGCTCGAGATCTTGGCGGGTGAGTCCGTCTCGATCCGCGGTTCCTCCGGCTCGGGTAAGACCACGTTGCTCCAGCAGCTCGGCGGCCTCGACCAGCCGGACTCGGGTGAAGTCCTTATCTTCGCGCCAGGTGCTGGCCTCGTCGCCCCGCGCTCATCGCTTGGCCGCGGAGTGGGCTTCGTCTTCCAGAACTACCAGTTGATGCCCGAGCTCACCGCGCTTGAGAACGTCGCGCTCGCCGCACGCATCGCCGGTGTGCCCTCGGTTTCCGCGACTGCGGCCGCCCGCTCTTTACTGACGCAGGTCGGTCTCGGCGCCCGTCTGGAGCATCTCCCTTCGAAGCTTTCCGGCGGTGAATGCCAGCGTGTCGCCATCGCTCGCGCCTTGGTTAACCGGCCCTCGGTGATTCTGGCCGACGAACCGACCGGCAATCTCGACGAGCGCACGGGTGCGGAGATCATGGACCTCCTGCTGGGCGTCGTCGCCGAGCGCGGAGCGGCCTTGATCCTCGTCACGCACAGCCGTGAGTTCGCCGAGCGCGCCCACCGCCGCTTCGTGCTCTCCGGCGGCGTGCTTACTCCTGCCTGATTTGACAAAAGGGCGGGGCAGTGTTGTGTGGGCAGGACATGAACGCCGCTCTGACGCCCGCCCAACTTCTCGCTTCCCTTGAATGGCGCTACGCCACCAAGGCTTTCGATACCCGTAAGCTTCCGGACGCCACCTGGGCCGCACTCGAGGAGTCCCTTCGCCTGACGCCTTCGTCCTACGGCCTCCAACCTTGGAAGTTCTTCATCATCTCGGACCCGGCCGTCCGCGCCAAACTCCGTCCGGTTTCCTGGAATCAGACGCAGGTCACCGATGCCTCGCATCTCGTGGTCTTCGCCCGTCGTACCGAAATCACCGAGAAGGACGTGAACGATTTCTTCCACCAGATGGTCTCCGAGCGTAACGCGGATGCTTCGAAACTCGAACCCTACCGCCAGATGATGCTCGGCGGCGTGGTCAACGGTAAGGACGCCGCGGGCCAGAAGGAATGGGCGGCCCGTCAGCTCTACATCGCCCTCGGGCAGCTCATGGGAGCCGCCGCGGCCCTCGCGGTCGACACGTGCGCGCTCGAAGGTATCGACCCCGACGCCTACACGGAGATTCTCGGACTGAAGGGCAGTGGCTATGAAGTCATCGTCGCCTGCGCCATCGGCTACCGCTCTCCGGAAGACAAGTACGCCGGGATGAAGAAGATCCGTTATCCGGCCAGCCGCGTCATCGGCCGCGTCTGATCAGCTGCGGGCGGACCAGCGCACGAATTCCTCGTCGTCGGTCAGTACCTGTGGGTCTCCGTATTCCGTCGAAAGCAGGCTGCGATACGCCTCGTCGGCGAAGCGGCGGCAGTGCAGGAGCACGCGTGCCGAGTGGCCGGGTGCACGGACGAGTCGGCCGAGCGCCTGGTTGACCTTGCGCATGCCGGGGCGGACGTACGCCAGCGAGAACGCGTCTTCGGCACCGGCTTCGACGAACATCTTGCGCCGGGCTTCTTGGAGCGCGTTGACCTCCGGGAGCGCCGGACCGATCACCACCGCCGAGCGGATGCGACCGCCCAGCATGTCGACGCCTTCGCCGAGCGAGCCCCCGAGAATCAGGCAGAGGATGGTGTAGCGGTTGAGTGAATCCTCGACGAAGCGCGCGGTACCATCAGGGCCCAGTCCGCGGGGTTGCACGGCCACGTCGGCCTTCGGATCAAGGTTGCGCACTTCCTTCACTGCGGCCTCGGCATATTTATACGACGGGAAGAAGGCCGCGACTGCGCCTTCTTGCGAGAGACGGAGTAGGGCAGCGCCGGTGCGAGCCATGTAGCCTTCGCGGGTTTTAAGGCGCGTGTCCACGCGTCCGTCGATCGCGACGGTGTAAGCGCCTTGGCGCCACGGCGCCAGGGCGTTGACCATCACGAGATTATCCGGGTCGAGCCCGCAGTCGGCCGCGAGCGAGCCGCGCGGCCCGGGCGTGGCGGTCATCAGTAAGGTGTGGCCGAATGCGCGCAGGCGTTCGCCGGTGGCTTTGGCGGCGGAAAGGCAATCGAGGCTGAGCAGGCCAGGCTTCGGCGACCAGAGGAGCCAACCGAGGTCAGCGGCTTCGAGGCGTTCGGACCACGTTGCGGCGTTCCAGACGGCCTGTTTGGCCGCGTCCGGAAGGTCGTCGGTGTTGAACGGGTGTTCGGCGGCGAGTACGGACATGCGTTCCGCGATGGCCATCGCTTCAATACGGTCATCCGGCGAAATCGCGTCGGCCTTCGGTAGGCGATGGAGGAAGTCGGCCCACATCTGGGCGGTCTGACACCAGGCTTCGGGAGCGCGGAAACGCGTGAGCGTGAAGGCGAAGTCGGCCGCCGCCTGTTCATCATCACGGAGCGAGAGGCATTCCGCGGCACGGTCAGGCAGGTTGTGGGCTTCGTCTACGATGAGCACCGTATCATGGATATCCCATCCCGGCACGGTCTCGAGCGCGGCCCGATTACGCGGGGAGAAGACGTAGTTGTAGTCGCAGATGACGACGTCGGCGTGTGCGAGCATCGCTTTGGTGATGTCCCACGGTGGCACGCCCGCGATGCGGCCGATCTCGCGGACACGACGGAGGTCGGCGGCTTCCTCAAGGAGATGCTGCGGGTCGATCTTCGCGTTGGCCCAGTTGCGCCGGATTTGCTCAGGGTCGTCGGTGATGCCGTCGACCTCGTGTTCAGAGCGCGGGCGGAGCAGCACGGCGCGGAGCTCGTTGCTGCGGGCGAGGCGGCGGAGTTCGGTGAGTACCTGCGTCTGTCCGGTGCCCTTGCCGGTGAGGTAGAGGAGGCGACCGGCGCGGCCGCCGCGGAGGAGGCCGAGTCCGTGACGCAAGGCCGCGGAGGTCTTGCCGAAGCCCGTCGGCGCGACGAGCAGGCGCGTGGGCGAATCGAGGCCGGCTTGGTCGAGGTCGGCGCAGCATTGGAGCCACTCCGGCCGTGGTTCCTTGAACGGGAGCCGGTCCGGAAGGTTGAGCAGTCGCGCATGACTGGCGCGACGATTCTCGGCGTGCGCGGCGAGCGTCTCCGCCTGCGTGAGCAGGTCGGCTTCGGCGGAGCGGGGTAGGGCGACGGGCTGGCGGGTGCCGTCCGCGGGGTCGATGAAGATGAGTTCCCCTTTTACCTCGCGGGCGCCGGAGCCCAAACGGGCGGCGTGGCAGTAGGCCGCGAGCTGCAGGAAGTGGTGGGCGAAGCGACCGATGAGGAATTCGGGTTTCCGCGGGAGCTTCAGGCTGATCGTTTTGATCTCACGGATGCGGACCTCATTGGCTGTCTCGAGCCATTGGTCAGCGCGGCCGGTGATGGCGATCGTCCAGCCAAGGGCGCCCACTTCGCAGGCGATGGTGCGCTCGAACTGCCAGCCCTGGCCTTCGGCTTCGGCGACCTTGCGCATGGTCTCGTGCCATTGGCGGCCCGCTTCGGCGCGCCAAGGAGCACCACCGGCACCGGCGCCCGGACCAGGTCGGAACGTCGCGAACTCCTGTGCGCTCAGTTCCACGCGCTTCGCCTTGATGTCGATGCGCATCAGGGCAGGACGAAATGGGCTTCACCGGCGGCCCAGCGTTCAAGGTCGACCGCTAGCTTCGCGACCGTCTCTTCATCGGTCGTCTGCCCGTCGAGCGGCTGGCCGAGAATCGCCGCCGCGTGGGCTTGGCGGGCGCCGAGGCGTGTGAACCACTGCTCATGTACGCCCCAGCCGCCGTCTTTAAGCATGAGCCAGAGGCTCTTGAAATAGGCGCAGTCGGCGCGCGGGCGTGCGGCCATCGCATCGAACGTCTCGAGGGCGATGCGGTAGCAGACCTCGGCGGATTCGGGCGGTGGCGGGTTCTTGCGCAGCATCGATGCGAG
This sequence comes from uncultured Opitutia bacterium, assembly GCA_937875975.1. Taxonomy (GTDB): domain Bacteria; phylum Verrucomicrobiota; class Verrucomicrobiia; order Opitutales; family UBA953; genus UBA953. The sequence goes on from CALEEU010000088.1 coordinate 38,136, forward strand.
TCGGCAGGCGCGTTCGAGCGTGCGGTGGTCGCGCGCGAGGCCGGCGCGGCGCGTAAGCAGGCGATAGTCGCGGGCGAAGCGGATGCCGCCGTCCTTGGCGCGTTCGAGGCTCACTTCGCCTTCGTCGAAGAGGTCCGGCAGGGTGGTGCCGTTGCCGCGCTGGGTCCGGATCAAGCAGCGGACGATGCCTTCGGCGGGCTCAAGCAGCGTGAGCA
>CALEEU010000089.1 GCA_937875975.1 uncultured Opitutia bacterium
AGCGAAGGATTGCTTCGAAGACGCCATGCGCCGCGTCTACGTGGCCGCGCTGACCTCGCCGGAATTCCTCTTCCTCGCCGGCGATGCCGCCCCGGACCCCGCCGAGTTCACCTTGGCCTCACGCCTCTCTTACTGGCTCTGGAACGGCCCGCCGGACGCCCCCCTGCTCGCCGCCGCCCGCGACGGCTCCCTGCGCCGCCCGGAAATCCTCCGCGCCCAGATCGATCGCTTGCTGGCCGACCCGCGCGCTGAGCGCTTCGTCAGCGACTTCACGCGCCAGTGGCTCGACCTGAGCCGACTCGACGAGACCAATCCAGACCCGCTGCTCTATCCGGAATACCGCTTCCTGCTCGGCGAAGGCGTCGCCGGCGAACCTGCGGCCTTGTTCACCGAGCTGCTTAAGCATGACCTCCCGGCACGGTCGCTCCTACAGCCTGACTTCGCGATGCTCACGCAACGTCTCGCCGAACATTACGGCATCCGCGGCGTCACGGGCGTCGAACGACGTAAGGTCATACTGCCCCCGGGACACCTGCGTGGCGGCCTCCTCGGCCAGGCGGCGATCCATAAGCTCACCGCCAACGGCACGACCACCTCGCCCGTCAAACGCGGCGTCTGGGTCTCCGACCGACTCCTCGACGATCCCGCGCCCCCTCCTCCGCCCGGCATCTCCGCGGTCGACCCGGACACCCGTGGTACCACCACGGTCCGCGAGCAGCTGGCCAAGCATCGCTCCGACCCCAACTGCGCGGCCTGCCACGCCAAGATTGATCCGCCCGGCTTCGCGCTCGAAGCCTTCGATCCGATCGGCGGCCTCCGCTCCCGCTATCGCTCCAATGGCCAGGGCGACACCCCGGCGGAGAAAGGGCAAGTGCCTTGGCGCGTCGAATACAAGCTTGGCCCGCAGGTCGACGCCTCCGGCGAACTCCGCGACGGACGCTCCTTCAACGGACCCGGCGAGCTCGCCGCGCGCCTCGCCGCCGACGACGCCCGCCTCGCCCGCGCCTTCGTCGCCCACCTGACCCGCTACGCCACCGGTGCGGAAGTCTCCTACGCCGACCGGGCGGAGATCCGGCGCATCGTCGAAGAAACCAGCGGCGAAGGCTATCGCCTACGCACCCTCATCCATGGGCTTGCGCGCAGCCGCCTCTTCCTTCCCCCTAAACGCTGACCCATGAACCGACGTGACTTCCTCCTTGCCGCCGGCGCCTGCTTGGCGTTGCCGGTGTTGGCCAAGGCCGCTGAAAAGACCCCGCCCAAGCGGATGATCGCCATCCATGTCCCGCTCGGGATGATGCCGCAGTACTTCTTCCCCGCGGACGGCGCCACCTCCAGCCCCTACCTCGATCTGCTGGCTGCGCACCGCTCACGCTTCACGACATTTACCGGCCTCTCGCACCCGGGCGTAGACGGTAACCACCATGCCGGCCAATGCTTCCTCACGGCCGCGCCGCACCCGGGCCAGCCCACCTTCCGCAACACCCAGTCGCTCGATCAGTTCGTCGCGGAGAAGATCGGCGAAGACACCCGCTTCGGCTCGCTCGCCGTCTCGGTCCGCAAGGGCGAACATTACGCCGACTCCATCGCCGTATCGCGCTCCGGCGTGATCCTGCCCGCGGAGACCAGCGCCGAACGGCTCTACCGGAAACTCTTCGTCGCCGGCACGCCCGAGGAGAAGGCCGCCACGATGCGCCGCATCCAGGCCGGGGGCAGCGTGCTTGACCTCATTCTGGACAAAGCCAAGCGACTGGAAAAGAGTTCCGACCCTCAGGATCGGGCCCGCCTGGACCAATACTTCCAGAGCGTCCGCGAACTCGAAGGCCGCCTGCAACGCAGCATCGCCTGGGAGCACCGGGCCAAGCCGAAGGTCGATTACCCGATGCCGAAGGACATCGCCGACGCCAACGAAGTCGTCGCGCGCTCCCGCCTGATGTTCGACCTCGTCCGCTTGGCGCTCCAGACGGACAGCACCCGCGTCGTCACCCTCACCCTCAGCACCTTCTCCGTGGTTCCCCACGTCCCGGGCGTGAAGAACGAGACCCACGGACTCACCCACCACGGCAACGAGCCCGACAAGATCGCCGAGCTCCGTCGCATCGAGGAAGCGCAGCTCAAGGTCTTCGGCGAACTGCTCGCCGCCCTCGGCGAGACCCGCGAGACCGGTGGCAACCTGCTCGACCGCACGCAGGTACTCTACGGCAGCTGCCTCGGGAACGCCAATTCGCACAGCAACCAGAACCTGCCGATCATCCTGGCCGGCGGCGGCTTCCGTCACGGCGGACACCTGGCTTTCGACCGGACGAACAACACGCCGCTCGCCAACCTCTTCGGCAGCATGCTCCAGGACCTCGGCGTCGAGACCGACCGGTTCGCGACGGGCACCGGCACCCTGCGCGGCTTGCGGTCCTAAGGAACGGGATTGCAGGTCCGGGAGATTCGGCTGACATCAGCCCAACCCCCATGCGCTCCCTGCTGCTGTCCCTGCTCGGCCTGACCGCCGTCCTCCCGGCCCAGGACATTGTCATCTACGGCGGTACCT
>CALEEU010000090.1 GCA_937875975.1 uncultured Opitutia bacterium
CTCCCTTTGAGTTATATCCCCCTTGTCCCCGTGTCACCTTGCCCACGTGTCCCCTCAGCGTCTACGCGACAATCTCGCGGACGACGCTGCCATGCACATCCGTCAGGCGGAAATCACGGCCGCCGAAACGGTAGGTGAGTTTCTCATGGTCGATGCCTAGCTGGTGGAGGATGGTGGCCCAGAAATCGTAGACGGTGAGCGGTTTATCGACGGCGTAGTAACCGAGTTCGTCGGTGGCGCCGAAGACGGTGCCTGGCTTGAACCCGCCGCCAGCCACCCAGAGGCTGAAGCCGTAGGGATTGTGGTCACGTCCGTCGCTGCCTTGTGAGAACGGCGTACGGCCGAACTCGCCGGAGAAGATGACGATGGTGCTGTCGAGGAGTCCACGCTGCTTGAGGTCTTTGAGCAGCGCCGCGATGGGCTGGTCGACCTGATGGGCCATCATGCCGTGGCCCTTGAGGATCGAGCCGTGGTGGTCCCAGGGGTTGGCCGCGTTGCCACCGCCGAGGTTGCCGGACAGGCAGCTGAGCTCGACAAAACGGACGCCTTTCTCGACCAGACGGCGGGCGAGCAAGGCCTGACGGGCGTAGCCCGCAGTGAGCTTATCAGGCGAATCGATGCCATACATCGCCTTGGTCGCGGCGGACTCCCCGCTGAGGTCGCAGATCTCGGGGACGGCGGCCTGCATGCGGTAGGCTGTCTCGTAATTACGGATGGCCGCTTCGACCTGCGGCTCGCGGGACGCTTCGGAGAAGGCCTGGTCGACCTCGTTGATGAAGCCGAGACGTCGACGCTGGGCGGCGTCGGCTTCGCCGGGTTTGATATTGGCGAGGGGCAGCGCGCCATCGGCCTTGATGACCGAGGCCTGGTGCTGGCCGGGGAGATAGCCGTTATTGAAGAGACCGACGCCACCGTGCGGGATCCCGGCGTTGCCGCTCTGCAGGACTACGAAGCCCGGGAGGTTCTGGTTCTCGCTGCCGAGGCCGTAATTGAGCCAGGCGCCGGCGCTGGGATGTCCCATGAACGGGAAGCCGGTATGGAAGAAGTAATTCCCCTGCGCGTGTTCGCTGACCTTGCTGGTCATCGAGCGGACTACCGTGAGGTCGTCGGCGCACTCCGCGATCTGCGGGAAGAGGTTGGTCATCTCGATGCCCGACTGGCCGTAGCGCTTGGCTTCCCACGCGCTGCCCATGATATTCCCGTTGTTGTTGAAGACCGTGCGCTGGACCGGCACGGGCATCGGCTTGCCGTTCAGCTTGGCGAGGGCGGCCTTGGGGTCGAAGGAGTCGACGTGCGAGACGCCGCCGGACATGTAGCAGAAGATGACGTTCTTGGCCTTGGCCTTGAGCGGGCGCTTGCCGGCGGATTCGGCCCCGAAGGCCGGTGACGAGAGGAGTCCGGACAGGGCGATGCCACCGAAGCCCAGAGAGCAGCGGCGGAGCAGTTCGCGGCGGGTGAGCGGGTGCATGTTATTTGAGATAAAGGAACTCCTTGAGATTGAGGACCGACTGGGCGAAGTCCGCCCAGATCATCGCCGGCTGGTCGGCGTGCGTGACCTTGAGGTCGGCGAGATAACGGGCGGCGGCCGCCTGTTCGCCGGGCGTCGCCTTGCGGGCGAGAGCCTGGACGAAGAGGGTGTCGACCTTGTCGGCGTCGGACTGCTTCTGGAGATTGAGGGTCCTGGCCCACTGCTTCGCGGTATCGATGACGAACGCGCTATTCAGGAGCGTCAGCGACTGCGCCGGCACGTTCGTGGCGTCGCGGCGACCGACGGTCGTGAACGGCTTCGGTCCGTCGAAGGTGGTGATCAGCGGATTGAGGGAGTTACGGCGGATGTTGAGGTAGACGCTGCGGCGGACCTGCTGGTGCGGCGGGCCCATGGCGTTGTCGCCCGGGCCATACATCCGGTGCTCCATCCGACCCGAGAGGGTGATGAGAGAATCGCGTAGGGCTTCGCCTCCGAGGCGACGCACGCGGACGTGCGAAAGCAGGGCGTTGTCGGCGTCCTTGGCCAAGGCTGAAGCCGTGGGCAGGCTGGAACGCTGGAAGGCGTCCGTCAGGAGGAGTTCCCGAAGCTGGGTCTTCAACGACCACTGCTGGCCGACGAGGCGCTTCGCGAGATAGTCGAGCAGCTCAGGGTGGGTAGGCTGGTCACCGAGGCGGCCGAAGTTATCGACCGTGCCGACCAGGCCGCGTCCGAAGACGTGATGCCAGAGCCGGTTGGTCATCACGCGGGCCGTCAGCGGGTTGTCGGGAGCGGCGATCTTCGCGGCGAGTTCCAGGCGTCCGCTGCCAGTGGTCACGAAGGCCTTGGTGTCGAAGACCTCCAGATAGCGACGGGGGACGATGGCGGCTGGTTGCTTGTATTCGCCGCGCACGAAGAGTGGCATGTCGAAACCTTCGGCCTCGAGGAAGCCGGGGGCGCGGCGTGGTTCGGTGAGTTCGGCTTCCAGTTTGCGGTATTCGGTGGTGAGCGCGGTGAGCTTGGTCGAAGCGCTGGTGGAAGCGTCGAGCATCCCATGGCGGACGCCGGCATCGAGCAGCGCGGCTTGGGCCTCGGTAGCTTCGTCACGTCCCCAGGCGGTGGCGGCTTCGGTGAGGGCGGTGGCGACGTTCTGTGCCGTCGGGAGAGTCTGCGCCTGCGTGATCACGGCCTCGCCGGAAGGGCCAGCTTCGCGGGTGGTATGGAAGATGACCTCGCGGATGCTAAAGAAGCCTTCTCGTGCTTCGGCTTTCTTGTCCGGATTGGTCGAGTCCTCAGGCAGGGTCAGTTCGAGATAAGCGTAGGAGCCCTTACGGTAAGCGGTGTCGAGGGTGATCCAGATCGGCTTTTCCGTGTTGATGCCCGCCTTGGGGAAGCGGGAGCCGCCCGGGGAAAGCGGATAGTTATCCGGGATAAGTCGCAGCGTCGCGCCCTTACCCATGGCTTGGACGCTGATGAAGTCCGTCGTGACCTTGAAGCGGGGCGAGGTCAGGACGGCGCTGTGCTTAGTCGAGAGCGCGTGAGAGTGCAGGCCGGACGGTAGGACGTGCTTGAGCACATCACTGCCGTCGGTCTCGACACGGAAATCTCCCGGAGCGAAGCGGCCATCGAGGCCGTTACCATGACGACGCCAAGCGGCGGCACTCTTGTCACTCAAGGTCCAGTCGGGCTTCTCGCTCCGCGGAGCCGGGGCTTGCTTGGGCTTCAGTCCGACCCGCAGGAAGGTGGACGCATGCAGCGGATAAGTGGGATCTCCCTCGTGGTTGAAACTCTCGGCGAGTTTGCCGTTGGCTCGATTGATCTCGGCTAGCTTGGCGCGCAGCTGGTTGGCCTGGTCGCGGAGGGCATCGAGCTTCTCATCCTTCGTCGCGACCGGCGTGAGTTCGCCGCGGAGCGTGCCGGCCCGGAAGGAGTCGGCGATCTGCGCGGCGGAGAGGGCGAAGCCGTAGAGGCGGGCCTCTTCGAGTTCACCCCGGAGGAAGGCGTTACCGCCGCCGGTGTGGCGACGTCCGAAGAGCAGGCGTGTCTTACCGGCCACGAACGTATGCAGGGCGGCCTTCTCGTCGGCGGGAGCGTAGCCGGCGCCATAGGGCTGGCCGTTGCGGTAGAGTTCGATGCGCCCGTCGGGTTGATAGACGATGGCCAGATGGATGAGTTCGCCGGGCTTCGCGGTCTCGGCCGGGCCATTCACGTTCTGGGTGCGTACGGAGTTATTGCTGCCAGCCATCCATTTCGACTTCTGCCTCTCGCCGAAGACGAGCGCGTCGAAGACGCCACCGCCGATGGATTCCGTCGTGACCACGCCGCCGCCGCGTTGGTCGAGGGTGGATAGGGCGACCCAAGCTTCGAGGGTTTTGGCCTTGAGGGTCTCGGGGGTCGGG
>CALEEU010000091.1 GCA_937875975.1 uncultured Opitutia bacterium
TCCTTGAACCAAGGCTTGTCCTGCGCAGCCTTGAGGAATGCGCCAATCGCGTAATCCGTATAAGCCACCCCGCCCTCGCGGTTGATGAGCTTCGGGTCAATCTTGCCCGCCGGCCAAGTGTAAGGACGGTGGTTCGAAGTCGTCATCACGAAGTGATGGAAGGGCTTACCGGCCGCATGGGCCTTGTCGGCCTCTTCGAGCGACCACGCGAAAGCATCCTCGTCGCAGGCGCCCCAGGCGTTGGCGAAGGTCGGCTTTTTGCCGGCGGCCTGCTGGCGGGGGAGATCCACGACCCGGTAGCCGTTGGCCCCGAAGAAGTAGTTCATGTTGTCGAAGAAACCGTCGCCACCGTAGAGGAAGGCCGTGTCGTAACCCTGCTTACGCAGCACCGAGCCGAGCGTCGTCAGGTCTTCGCAGCCTTTGCGACGGAGCACCGACTGGCCCGGGATGGGCGGGATGGACAGCGAGAGGGCTTCCATGCCGCGGACGGTGCGCGTGCCGCCGGCATAGCAACGGGAGAACCAGAGCGACTCGCGGGCGATGCGGTCGAGATTAGGCGTCAGGTTCTTCGCGGCATAGTCTGGCGAACCGTAGCAGCCTAGGAATTCAGCGCTCAGGCTCTCAATCGTAATCTGAATCACGTTAAGACGACGGGTGGGAGTAGCGGACTTGATCCGGCGGGTGATGTCGTTGAGGTCGGCGCTGAGAGGCTCTCCGCCTTGGGCGAGGAGCGAAGCGCGGAGTTGAGCGACGGCGTCGGGGCGCGACGGATAGAAGCGCTTCCATTCCAACTGATTGGCCCAGAAGGCCGCCAGGAAGGCGTACTCGCCGTTCTTCGCGAGCTCGGTGTCGTAGCTATTGTCCCAGCCCGGTTGCGGCTCACCCATGTGACGCAGGCCGGCCGTGAGGCGTTCGGCGACGGACGTGTGGGCGGTCGAAGCGAGCTTGAGGTCTTGGCGACCAACGAAATAGGCGCCGAGCAGGACCGCGAGCAAAGGCGCGAGTAGCGCCGCGAAGTTGCGCCAGCGCGGCGTGATGTCGGCGGCGGCGCCTTCATCCCAGCGGCGGACGAAGCCCAGGCGGCTCCACAGCAGGAACAACCCCACCGCGACCGCCAGCACGATGGCGATGATCAGCGGGAGATTATAGGACTCCACGATGTTCTTCACCACCTCGGTCGTGTAGACGAGGTAGTCGACCGCGATAAAGTTGAACCGAACGCCGAACTCCTCCCAAAAAAGAATCTCGGAGCTCTTCCAGAAGGTGAAGAGGAAGGCGCCAAAGAGCCAGGCCGCGCGTAATGGCAGACGCAGCCAGCGGGAGGCAGACCAAGAAGCCGGCCACACGGCGCTCAGCAGGCCCAGCGGCAAGGTCAGGAACCACGCCATGAGGAGGTCGAATAACAGGCCGACGAATAAAGCCGCAAAGGTCGGTAGACCCCAGGACACGCTGCCGGCTGAAGCCACCAGCAGACCGAGACGAAGGAGCGTGCCGAGAAGGACGTAACTGGTAGCCAGGAGCAAGGTGCCTCCCTGCCGCGAACCCAGAACCTTCAAGAACAGCGATTTCACAGGGTGATTAGTCGGAAAATCGCCAGCACAGGGCGAGCCAATTAAACGGGCGCCCGAGGGCATCACCGTTCAGGTACTTCGTCGACACCCGAGCCACCCCAAGGATGACATCGGCAGATCCGTCGGAAGCCCATCCAACCTCCCTTGAAGAAACCAAAACGAGCAAGGGCCGTGGCGGTGTAGCAGGAGCAAGTCGGATGATAGCGGCAACCAGAACCCGGAATCAGGTGCAGCAGCTTGGAAAGGAAACGCTGGTAGAAACGAACGAAGCCCAAGGCGAGGCTCGCCAACAGGGATGGGCGCGGATCGCTCATGCAGCCGGACCAGCCTTGGACGCTAGGATACGGACCGCCGCCGCGGCGTAGACTTTGCGGAGCTCGGCCAGCGAACGCTTCAGCATACCGGAACGAATGACCAGCACGACCTCCCAGCCGGGCGGGAAGGCGGCTTCGTCCGTCCGGAAGAGTTCGCGAGCCAGGCGTTTCGCTCGGTTACGATCCACCGCCTGAGGCAGGTTCTTCTTGGCGGCGATGACGGCGAAACGGGCCGTTCCCTTCTCGCCCGTCTGGCGAAAATTCAAAAGAAAAGGCCCGCAATCGAGTCGCGAGCCTTCTTGGCGGAGGCGGCTGAACTCGGCCGAGGCGCGAATTCGACGCTCCCGCGGGAGACGCATGGGGGATTAGGAAGCGCCGAGGCGCTTGCGGCCGATGGCACGGCGCTTGGCCAGAACCTTACGGCCACCGGGGGTCTTGGAACGGGCGCGGAAACCGCACTTGCGGGCGCGGGAGATCTTAGACGGACGATAGGTCGGATGCATGGCTGTAAAGGAACAGCCAAGGACACCCCACCGAGGGTGTCAAGCCCCACGCTTCCCGGCTTGGCAGATGGCCCTTTGAGGGGGAGGATGGGGGCATGAGCCCGGAAAAAGGCAAACTCAGGCCCACCCCGCCCCGGGCCTACCTGAACCCCGAGTTCATGGCCAGCCCCCAGGCCCGCGGCATCCGCGTGCTGACGGAGATGACCGAGCCCCACCAGCGCTTCAAGAAATACGGCGTCCGCAACACCGTCGTGATGTTCGGCTCGGCGCGTACGCTACCCCAGGAAGTCGCCCGCAAGCGCCTCGAAGAGGCCAAGGCTTTCGCCGCCATCGGCACGTGCTCCGACGCTGAATGCTCACATCGCGTGCGCGTCGCCGAGATCGACCTGCGCAGTTCCGCTTATTACGAAGCCTGCCGCGAACTCGCCTTCGAGATGACCAAGTGGTCGCTCACGCTTCCCGAGTGGCAGCGCTTCCTCGTCTGCTCCGGCGGCGGACCTGGCATCATGGAAGCCGCCAACCGCGGGGCGCACGAAGCCGGAGGTCGTTCCGTCGGCCTCGGCATCGCCCTCCCCTTCGAGCAGGAACATAATCCTTACATCACGCCCGAGCTGGACCTGGAGTTCCATTACTTCTTCGTCCGTAAGTATTGGTTCCTCTACCTCGCCAAGGCCCTCGTGGCCTTCCCGGGCGGCTTCGGCACCTTTGACGAGCTCTTCGAGATGCTCACGCTGATCCAGACGAAGAAGACCAAGAAGCAGTTCCCCGTGCTGCTTTTCGGTTCGGCCTTCTGGAAGAACGCGGTGAACTTCGAGACCTTCCAGGAATGGGGCATGGTCTCGCCCGAAGACCGCGACCTTTACGTGCATGTCGACTCCGTGAAGGAAGCGCGGGACATGCTGATCGAGATCATCACCGAGAAGTACCTCAAGGGCGACAACGAAGGCCATGACTGAGGCCGTCGGCATCGCCCTGACGACGCTGCCCTCGCGCGACGAAGCGGACCGCCTCGCCGCCGAAGCGGTGGCCGCCGGGCTGGCCGCCTGCGCGCAGGTCGATGGTCCGATCCGCTCCCATTACACCTGGGAAGGCAAGGTCGAGAGCGAGGATGAGTTCCGCGTGACCTTCAAGTACGCCGCGAGCAAGGGTGCCGACCTCGAATCCTGGGTCCATGCCCGCCACCCTTACGCCGTCCCGCAGTGGCTGAGCTTCGTCGCCGACCACGCTTCGCCCGGCTACCGCGCCTGGGTACTCGGCGTTCGCTGATTGTATGGATCTCACCGCCGCCAAAGCCCTGCTCTACTGCGCTCTCGGCCTGTTCGTGCTCATTGCTTGGGCGCGCGAACGCCGCAAGCGGACCATCACCGGAGAACCCGAGAAATTCTGGCCCGGCACGACGTATGCCCCGAGCGGAGCCTATTTCGTCGCGGCTACCGGCGCCATCCTGATCACCATCGCCGAAGCCGCCGTCGAAAAACGGACAGGACTTACCGACCAGCAGAGCGTCCTCCCGGCGATCTTCATCTTCCAACTCCTCGGCGCTTCCATCGTCGAGGAAATGCTTTTCCGCGGCT
>CALEEU010000092.1 GCA_937875975.1 uncultured Opitutia bacterium
TCCCGCCAGACCTTCCAGTTCCACGGCGTGCTGCAGCAAGGCATCGGCCCGCTGATCAAGTCGATCAACGACGCGCTCTCCTCCACCCTCGCCACCTGCGGCGACGTGAACCGTAACGTGACCGCTCCGTCCAACCCGCCCGTCGACGCCATCGCCGTGCAGGTCGACGAAGATGCTTTCGCGATCACCCGCGCCCTCCTCCCGACCACCACGGCCTATCACTCCATCTGGGTCGACGGCGTCCAGGTCGACCTCGGTCTCGGCGACAAGATTACCAAGGCCCGCACTTCCGTCGATCAGGCTAATCCGTACATGCCGCCGCCCGCCGACACGGACGAGTCCGGCGCGCCTGCGGATGCGCTCTACGGCAAGACCTACCTACCTCGTAAATTCAAGACCGGCTTCGCCATCCCGCCGAACAACGACACGGACATCTTCACCAACGACATGGGCTATGTAGCCATCGTCGAGAACGGCAAGCTGATCGGCTACAACCTGCTCGTCGGCGGCGGCCTCGGCACCTCCCACGGCAACAAGGCCACCTACCCTCGCCTCGCCGACGTCATCGGTTTCATCACCCGCGAACAGGTCGTCGAAGTGGGCTCCGCCGTCGTCGCCATCCACCGCGACTGGGGTGATCGCACCGACCGCAAGCACGCCCGCATCAAGTACGTCCTGCAGGAAAAGGGCGTCGAATGGTTCCGCGCCGAACTTGGCAAGCGTCTTGGCGCCCCGCTCCCGGCCGCTAAGCCGTTCCTCTTCCGTGGCCAGGGCGACGCCTTCGGCTGGTTCAAGCAGCTGGACGGCAATTGGTTCCTCGGACTCTTCGTCGAGACCGGCCGCGTCAAGGACGCCGACAGCTACAAGCTGAAGACCGCGCTCCGCACGATCGCCGAGCAGTTCGGCCCGACCTTCCGCCTCACCGCCACGCAGAACCTCATCCTCTCCGACATCAAGGATGCCGACAAGGCCGCCATCGAGAAGCTGCTGCATGACCACGGTTGCGCCATCGTCTTCAACCCGGGCCTGATCAAGGGTCGCGGCATGGCCTGCCCGGCTCTCCCGACCTGCGGTCTCGCCCTCGCCGAATCCGAACGCGTCTTCCCGAAGTTCCTCGCGAAACTCGAAGAAGGCCAGGCGGCCGCAGGCATCGCTAACGAAGAACTCGTCGTGCGCATGACGGGCTGCCCCAACGGTTGCGCCCGTCCTTACAACGCCGAGATCGGCCTCGTGGGCAAAGCCCCGGGCAAGTATAACATCATGCTCGGCGGCAACCGCGAAGGCACCCGCCTCGCTCGCCTCTGGAAGGAAGCCGCCCTCGCCGACGAAATCCCGGTGCTCATCGGCGAACTCTTCAAGCAGTATGCCAAGGAACGCACCACCGGCCAGGCCTTTGGTGATTGGGTCGACCAGGCTCCCGTCTGGCCCGCCGCTCCCGCCGCCTAAGCGAGTCGATGGCCGACCTCAACCCAGCCCGCATCCCGGATCTCGACGCCCGTCTCACGACGCTGGCGCCGGTGGACCGTCTGCGCTGGGCCTACGAGACCTTCGGCGCCCGCGCCGGCATCGGCACGAGCTTCCAGCCCGCTGGCGTGGTCATCCTGCACCTCGCCAAGACCGCCGGCATTCCGCTCCAGGCCTTCACGCTCAACACCGGCCTGCTCTTCCCGGAGACGCTGGAATTCAAGGCTAAGCTCGAAGCCCATCTCGGCATCAAGGTCGAGGAAGTCCTCCCCGCGCAGACGGTCGAACAGCAGGCCGCCCAATACGGCGCCGAGCTCTGGAAGCGCGATCCCGAGAAGTGCTGCGAACTCCGTAAGGTCGATTCGCTCGGCAAGAAACTTTACGACCTCGATCTCTGGATCACCGGCATGCGCCGCGACCAGAGCGCCGAGCGTTCCGTGACGCCGCTGCTCTCGCTCGCCGCTCGCCCGGACAACTCGGACGTCTGGAAGCTCAACCCGCTCGTCGACTGGAGCCGCGACCAGGTCTGGGCCTACCTCAAGGAACACGGCTTGCCGCACAACGTCCTGCACGACCGCGGCTACCGCTCGATCGGTTGCTTCCCTTGCACCCTGCCCACCTCTGGTGGCGACGAACGCGGCGGCCGCTGGCCCGGCTTCGATAAGAAGGAATGCGGTCTCCACACCCGCACGAAGAAAGGGCTGGGCAGCTAGCGGCTAGCGGCTGGCGGTTGGCGGATAGGAAAAACCAACCGCCCCCTCACACCCCTTTTTAAGTTTTGTCGCCTCTCCCAACCGCCAACCGCTAACCGCCAACCGCTTTCTTCAGCCTCTCTGTGTTCCCAACCGCCAACCGCTAACCGCTTCCACCTTCCTTTCAGCATGTCCCGCAACGCTCAAAACGACCACCTCACGCGGCTCGAACAGACGTCAATCCACGTCTTCCGCGAAGCCTTCGCCAACTTCCGATCCGTCTGCATGCCGTGGTCCATGGGCAAGGACTCTAACGTCCTCATCTGGCTCGCCCGTAAGGCCTTCTGCGGAAAAATTCCCTTCCCGCTCCTGCACATCGACACGACCTACGAATTCCCGGAGATGTACGAGTTCCGCGAGAAGGCCAAGGTCATCCACGGCATCGATCTGATTGTCCGCGTCAACGAAGACGCCATCCGTCGCGGCATCGGCTACGCCACGCACGACCCGGTGACTGTCACGCACGAGCTTAAGACCGTCCCTTTCAAGGCCGCGATCGATGAATTCAAATGGGACGCCCTCGTCACCGGCATCCGCCGCGACGAAGACCCGACCCGCGCCAAAGAACGCTGGTTCTCTCCTCGCTCCGCTGAAGGCAACTGGGACTACAAGGACCAGCCGCCGGAATTCTGGGGCCAGTTCGCCAGCACCGCCCC
>CALEEU010000093.1 GCA_937875975.1 uncultured Opitutia bacterium
TCGGCGTGCTCATCTGCTGGGACCAGTGGTACCCCGAAGCCGCTCGCCTCACCGCACTCGGCGGGGCGCAGATTCTTTTCTACCCGACCGCCATCGGCTGGCTGCCCGAAGAGAAGGCCGCCCTCGGCCACGCCCAGCATAATGCCTGGGAAACCGTCCAGCGCGGCCACGGCGTCGCCAACGGCTGCTACGTTGCCGCGACCAACCGCGTCGGCACCGAAGGCCGCACTCAATTCTGGGGGCAGAGTTTCGTCTCCGATCCGTACGGCGAGATCGTCGCCCGCGCCTCGATCGAGAAGGAGGAAATCCTCCTCGCCGACTGCGACCTCGTGAAACAGCGCGAATTCCGCCGCATCTGGCCGTTCTTCCGCGACCGCCGCATCGACGCCTACGGCGACCTGACGCGCCGTCTGCGCGACTGACCTTCCGCATGGCCTCGCCTCGCTCCCTCGGATTCCGCATGCCCGCGGAATGGGAACCCCAGTCCGCCACGTGGCTGTCCTGGCCGTCGAACACCACGCTCTGGCCCGGCCACTACGGCCTCATCCCCGCGAAGTTCGCGGAGTTCGCCGCCGCGATCTCGAAGTTCCAGCCGGTGAAGATCAACGCCGCCGGCAAACTACGCGCCGAAGCCGAACGCGAACTCAAGGAAGCCAAGGCCGACCTTTCCGTCATCGAACTGACCGACATCGCCACTGACGACGTCTGGTGCCGCGACCACGGCCCGATCTTCGTGAAGAACGACCAGACCAAGGAGCTCGCGCTCACCGACTGGGAATTCCACGGCTGGGGCGGCAAGTTCGAGGCCTCGCTCGACAACCAAGTGCCCGGCAAGGTCGCCGCCCGCCTTGGCGTGAAAAAATTTAGCTATCCGTTCGAACTCGAAGGCGGAGGCATCGAAGTCTCCGGTGACGGCCTACTCCTCACCACCGAGGCCGTGCAGAACAATCCGAACCGCGCCGAAGGGCGCGACGACGCCGCGTTCCACGCCGCCATCCGCGACGGCCTCGCGGTCGACGAACTCCTCTGGATTGGTGAAGGCCTGGCCAACGACGACACCGATGGCCACATCGACAACCTTGCCCGCTTCATCGCACCGCGGACCATCCTCGCCGTCAGCGAAGCCGACAAAGCCTCGCCCAACTACGCGCCGATGCAGGAGAACCTCAAGCGCCTGCGGGAAATGCGCCCGCGCGGCCAGAAGCTCGACATCATCGAACTCCCGCTCCCCAAGTCTATCCGCCTCGCCGGACGCGACCTGCCGCCGAGCCACGCGAACTTCCTCATCGTGAACGGCGGCGTCCTCGTGCCGCTGTACGGACAAGATTCCGACAAGATTGCCATGGGCATCGTGGGCGACTGCTTCCCCGGTCGTAAGATCGTCGGCATCGATTGTCGCCTCCTGCTCATCGAAGGCGGTGCGTTGCATTGCCTCAGCCAGCAGCAGCCGGTGTGAGCGCGGCGGCTAGTTGATTAGTTGACCAGTGGGCCGGTTGACAAGGATGCCCAAGCATCAAAGGGAAACCGGAGACCGGATGATTGGCTGGGGAATTAAATTCTGGGTGACGGCCATCGGCCGCGGGAGCCTGGAGCCGGCTGCCGATGGCTGAATGGCTGACTCCCGAGAGGCTGATGCCCTGGTGGCCGTCACCTGTCACCCGAAAGAATGTATCCGAAGCTAACTTCCCGGTTTCCGGTCTCCCTTTGAGTGAGCGTTCGCTCTGGCCAACCATTCAACCGATTAACCGGTCAACTTACCTATCGCGCTTACTTCTTCGGCTTTAGCTTCGTCGCGCAGCCACAGTCCCCGGCACAGCCGCCTTCCTTGCGACGACGGGCCGCGGCGAGCCAGCGGCGGATCAGCCAACCGGCGGCGACGCCTACGATAGCCCCGACGATGACAGCCTCGAAGTTCATGTGAGGCGGATGACGACCTGATAGACAGCCGTCCCGGCGAGCCAGGCGAGCGCCGTCATGTAGACAAAGGATCCCGCCGCCCACTTCCAGCCGCCGGTCTCTTGGGCGAGCGTCGCAATCGTTGGGCCACACTGCGAGCAGAGGGCGAAGAAAACCATCAGCGCGAGTACCGCGGCGAGAGAGAAGATCGGAGTGCCGGCGCGCGGGCCCTCGGACCACTTCGCATCCTGCATCGCTTTACGGAGATGCTGGCTGTCCGCCTCGGCGCCTTCGCCGACGGAGTAGGTCACGCCCAGCGTGGAGACGATGACCTCGCGGGCAGGGAAGCTCGCGAGCACCCCGACGGTGATCTTCCAGTCAAAGCCCAGCGGGTCAAAAATCGGCTGCACCGCTTTACCGAAGCGACCCATGTAGGACTGTTCGACATAGGTGGCCTGCACCTTGGCTTTCAGGACTTCTTCCGTGGACGTGGGATTAGATGCCTTGATTCGCTCGGCGACGGAGGGGTCGCGCGGGAAATAGGAGAGCGCCCAGACGATGATCGTGATGGCGAAGATGACCGTGCCGGCTTTCGAGACGAATTCGGCGGCGTTCTGCCACATGCGCCAGATGACGTCGCGCGGCTTGGGCATCTGGTAGCGCGGCAACTCGAGGACGAAGGGCTGCGGCTTCACCTTGAGGACGAGGCGGGTGAGCACGAACGCGGTCGGGACGGCGAAGAACAACCCGACACAGTGCATGCCGATCATGGCCACTGATTGCCAGCCCGCGCCGTAGGTCGGAAATATGAACGCGGAGCACATCAACGCATAGACCGGGAAGCGCGCCGAGCAGCTCATGAACGGCACGACGAAGGCGGTCGCGAGCCGGGCCTTCGGGTCTTCGATCGTGCGCGTCGAAAGCAGGCTCGGGATCGCGCAGGCGAAACCGGAGAGCAACGGCACGAAGCTCTTCCCATTGAGGCCGCACCAGCTGAAGAGGCGGTCCATGATGAACGCCGCGCGGGCCATGTAGCCGCTGTCTTCGAGGATCCCGATGAAAAGGAAGAGGATGAGGATCTGCGGCAGGAACACCAGGAACGCGCCGACGCCGCCGATGATGCCGTCCGCCAGCAGGCTTTGGAGCATCGGATAGGCGTCGAGCTGCGGCGCGACGATGGCCTTCGTCCAATCGACCCCGGACTGAATCCACTCCATGGGGAACTTCGCCAGCCAGAAGACGGAGCCGAAGAAACCCAACATGATGCCCAAGAATAGGACCGGGCCGAGGAAACGATGCAGGAGCAGGCGGTCGACGGCGGCGCTACGGCCGGCCTTACCAGCGCCTTCGGTCACCACGCCTTCGAGGATGAGGCGAAGGTGCGCATAGTGCACGAGCGGCTCGGCGGCCATGGGGTTGTAGCCGGAATTGCGGACGCGATCGCGCGCGGTGCGCAAGGTCTTTTCCCGCTGGGCGAGGGTCCACCCGAGCCGGTCGGCGGTGGACGGATTCGTATCGAAGAGAAGTCGCTGCGCTTCGGCTTCTGAAATCGGCTTGCCCGTGTCGGCGGCGGCGGACGTCGCGACATCGACGAGGGCGGTGGCGATATTGGTCGGCCAGGTGACGCGCTTCATCTGTGTCTGCTGGGTGATGGCACGGGCGATGCCACGGCGAACATCGAGGATACCTTCACCTTTCCAAGCGGAGGACATCACGACCGGCACGCCGCCGAGGCGACGGGAGAGTAGCTCGGTGTCGATACGGAGGCCTTGTTCCTTGGCGACGTCGGCCTGGTTGAGGACGATGACCACCGGTCGGCCGAGCTCGGCCACTTGCGAGGCGAGGAAGAGATTACGGAGCAGGTTAGTGGAATCGACGACGAGCACGACGGCGTCGGGTCGGCGATCGCCGGCGATGTTGCCCGAAAGCGCGTCGATGACGACCTGCTCATCGGGCGAAGCGGCGGCGAGGGAGTAGAGTCCGGGCAGGTCAACCAGCTCGACTTTCTGTCCATCGCCGAGGTCGCAAGTACCCGACTTGCGGGCGACGGTGACGCCTGGGTAATTGCCGACGCGCTGACGCAAGCCGGTCAGAGCGTTGAAGAGGGTCGACTTGCCGGTGTTGGGGTTACCGACGAGCGCGACCAAGAGGCCTGCATCGGGAGTGCTCACGGCTGGCGTGGTCGCTGGATGGGACAGTCGGCGGAGACGTCGACGATCAGGTTCTCGGCTTCGGCAAGTCTCAGGCTGACGACCTGCCCACCGAACTCGATAGCGAGCGGATCGCCGAGCGGCGCCTTCCGGATGAGCTTCAGGACCATGCCCGGGAGCAACCCAAGTGCCATTAAACGCTGATCCACCCCACGCTCAGGATTAAGCGAGGCCAGCTTGCCGAATTGGCCGGGCAGAAGTTGGGAAAGCGGAGTCATTCTAATTGAGAATGAGTCTCAAAACTAGCCCTTAGGCCCCCTTTGTCAACGCCGACCATCGGAGGGCGGCTAATTGCATTCCCGACTCCCCCTCCCCCGCTCCGCCGCTTATAACCCCTTTAGATGCACGAACTGACCCCAGACGTCGAATCGCCGGCCAAGCACACCGAGCGCGACCATGGGGGCATCGCCGGCCACCCCCGGGGGCTGAGCATGCTGTTCTACGCCGAGATGTGGGAGCGTTTCTCCTACTACGGCATGCGGGCGATTCTCCTGCTGTTCATGATAGCGCCTCTGGCGATGGGCGGGATGGGGATGGACCAGAAAGACGCCGCTCAGATCTACGGCAACTACACCATGGCGAGCTACATGGTGTGCATCCTGGGGGGCTACCTCGCGGATAACTTTATCGGGGCGCGCCGGGCGGTCCTGATTGGCGGACTCATCATCACCGCTGGCCATTACTGCCTGGCGTTCGCCTCCGAGCCAACCTTCTACGCAGGGCTCATCCTCGTCGCGCTCGGCACCGGCCTGCTCAAGCCGAGCATCAGCACGCTCGTCGGGGGGCTCTACTCGCATGGCGACACGCGGCGCGACGCGGGCTTCTCGCTCTTCTACATGGGCATCAACCTCGGGGCGTTCGCCGCGCCGCTGGTCGTCGGCTGGCTCGCTCAGGGCGAACAGTTCAAGGCGCTGCTCACGGGCTGGG
>CALEEU010000094.1 GCA_937875975.1 uncultured Opitutia bacterium
AATACCTCAAGTCGGGCGCACAGAGCGTAGAGCGGGATGAAAACCTCGGAGACACGGGCCGTGGGGGAAGCCGGCCCCTTGACCATGCGGGCGAGCAGCTTCTCCATCTCCCGCAGCCAGTCGGACCAGGAAGGGTCGGCCAGCACGGGGGCGTCACCCGCGACATGGAAACGCAGGCAGCGGCTCAGGATCGTCGGGAGGACGCGGTAATAATTGGTTGTCTGGAGAATGATGAGCGTACCGGGCGGAGGCTCCTCGAGCGTCTTCAGGAAAGCGTTGGCGGAATCGGGCTGGAAACGATCGGGCTCGTTGACAATCACGACCCGGTGCGGTGACAGCGAACTCAGCCGGAGCGCCGCGACGACCTCGAGGGTATTGTCGATGGTGATGCGGCGCGACTTCTTCGCCGGGCGCAGCACGCGGCAATCCGAGTGGCTGAGCGGGTCGGCCTCGCCGAGATGGAGCGCGGCGAGCTGTTCCGCGGCGCGGGCCAGCACGGTACCGTCGGCGCCGGTGAGCAAAACGGCGTGCGGCATGCGGCCCTCGGCACGGGCGCGGGCCAGCACCTTGAGGACCGGGAGATCCGAGAGATTAGCGGAAGCGGCGGGCGATTTCATGCCAGATCTCCTCTTCGATGGCTTCGGGCGGGCGGGCGGCGTCGACCACGAAAAATCGGCCGGGCTCCTCCTTCACGAGCGTGTGGTAAAGATCGCGCACCTGGCGGTGGAAGGCGGGGCCCAGCACCTCGAAACGGTCGGCTTGGCCTTGGTCGCGGACGGACGCACGGCCGAGACCGCGAGAAGGATCAAGGTCGAGGAGGATGGTCAGGTCTGGGCGAACGGAACCGCAGGCGAGGCGATTAGCGGATTCGATCAGCGCGCGGTCGAGGCCGCGGCCACCCGACTGATAGGCCACCGTGGAGTCGATAAAGCGATCGCAGAGTACCACCTGGCCGGAAGCCAAGGCCGGCGCGATGACCTCGGCGACGAGCTGCGCCCGACAGGCGGCAAACAAGAGGGCCTCGGCGGCTGGCTGGATGACGGAGCCAGGATGTTTGAGGACATCCCGCATCTTCTCGCCGAAGGGCGTACCGCCGGGTTCACGCAGGCTCAGCACGCCCGCGCCAGTCGCGCGGAGACGGTCCGCCAGACGGGTCAGCTGCGTGGATTTTCCCGCGCCTTCCCCTCCTTCGAACGTGATGAATTTACCGGCGATCGGCATGCGCCCTCAAGATGCCCGCCGAAAGGCTCAAAGCGAGCGGAGAAACCCTCTGCGAATAAAAAGGCCCGGCATGAGCCGGGCCTTTTTAAGCGAATCGAGCAGGGTCTCAGATTCCGGTCGGCGTCGGATTGATCTGCTTCTGCTCGACCGTGCGGTCGACGTTATCGGTGATCTTCTTGAGGGTGTCATCGAGGGACGAGCTGCCACCGCTGGTAGTGCTCATCGGGCCGTTCGGGCCGTTCTGTCCGACGCGAGTGACGACCACATCGGCCGCCAAGGTGAGCAAAGCCGAGGTGACTAAGTTCTTGTTGGGGGCACCGCCGGGGCCATTCGGGAAGATTTGCGCACGGGTCGGCATGGTCTGGGCCATCGCGTTAATGGTCGTGGCGACTTCAACGTTCAGAGTGGAGTTCGCACTCAAAAGGGCGCCGATTGCCGCCATGTCTTCAGCCGGGATCGGGTGGAGCATGATCTGCACCGGCTGGGAAAGCGCGGCGAGCGTGGCGGCGGACGGCGCGGCGACCTTGGGCGCACCCGGAGCGTTGGCGAGGCTGTTGATCAGGGCGGCAGAAGCGACGGAGCTGGAGGCCTGCATGCCGGGCTCGACGTTGAGCGGGCCAGCGTTGGAGCTGTAGACGGTGGTCTCGACCGAACCACGGACGCAATCGACGACGACACGACCCATGCCGTCGGCGCTGACGCGATACTCGATGGCGAAGACCGTGCCACGGATGCGGACAAGGCCGGCCGGAGTCTTGACGGTGAAAGTGGAAAGGGAGTTCAGCTTACGGACTTCGCCGATGATCTTACCGCGCGGCACTTCGAGTTCGGTGACGGACGGGCTCGGGTCTTTCTCAATCTGGCGATAAGGGTCGATGATACCAGCGGAGGGCACCTGACGGAAAGTGCGCAGCTGGAGGAGGGTATTCGGCGTAAGCACGACGGAAGCGCCATTGGAGAACACGAGTTCGGCAGTAGAATTGAGGCCGGTCTCGACGAGTGAGCCTTCCTGGAAGGTCGCGCCATTGGCGAGAGGCTTACGCTGAGACTTGGCGTCGATAATGGTGACGGTGCCGCTGACCTTGCCGACCTGAACCTTGCCGGTCTGGAGGGCGGCCGAAGAAAGGATAGGAAGGAGCGCGAAGGCAACCATTCCCAGGTGCTTAAAAAAGGAACTCATAGAAACTTTGGGGAGAAGAGAATCTAACCCAGCCAGGAAGCGAGGCAACCCCTTTAAAACAAAAAGACCCCCAGAAACGGGGGGTCTTTGTTCACAGCCGGAACGGTCAGATTCAGGCCGTGGCGTACTTCTCGAGGCGGCGCTGGACGGCGATCGCAGAGAGCTGGGCGTACTTCGGAAGTCCTTGGTCGTAAGGAAGTTGCATTTCACCCTGAATAAGGGGGAGAGCGTAGCGCACGAAGTCAGGGTGGATGGACATCTTATCTTCGCCAATCCACTTTTCCGGGAAGACCTTCACGCCGTTGGCGATCTGGTCGAGAGGGGCGAGCATGGTCTGGACGGCGTAGTTCTCCTTTTCGGAGCGGGTCAGGATGACCATCTTGCCGGACTCCCCTTCGAGGGCGGCCTTGACGGCGGCGCCACCGCAGAGTTCGGCTTCATCGACGTCGGTCTTCGAAGCGTTGTGCGAAGCGGCGCGCTGGGTGATGCCGAGCTTAGAGGAGCGAGCCTTCACGCCATCAAAGCGGGATTCGACGAGGGTGCGGAGGTATTCGCCGGCGCCGCCGAGGACGGCGTGGCCGAAAGCGTCGGTGCTGGCAGTGTCGGCGCCGAGGTAGTTGCCCGTGGCGTCCTGGACACCTTCGGAGACCACGACGAAGCAGTGATCGTTAGCCTTGAGGACTTCTTCGACGCGGCGGATGAAGTTGTCGGCGTTGAAAGCAACTTCCGGGAGCAGCACGATGTGCGGGGCGGTGTTGTTGTAGTGGGTGTTCTTGACGGCCTTGTCTTCGCCCTTGTCGCGACGCTGCGCGAGGACGGACGAGGCGGCGAGCCAGCCAGCGTTGCGACCCATGACTTCGAGAATCGAGACGAAGTCGTTCTGACCCATGGCGGCGTTGTCGAGAGCGGTCTCACGGATGGTCACGCCGATGTGCTTGGCGACGGAGCCGAAGCCAGGGCAGTGGTCGGTGAGAGGAAGGTCGTTATCGATGGTCTTCGGCACGCCGACGACGCGGAGTTCGTAGCCGCGCTCTTTAGCGAGGGCGTCGATCTTGGCGGCGGTGTCCTGAGAGTCGTTGCCACCGATGTAGTGGAAGTAGCGGATGTTGTGCGCTTCGAAGACCTGGAGGATGCGGTCGAAGTCTTCGGCCTTCTTCACCTTATAGCGGCAGGTACCGAGGGCGGCGCCAGGGGTGTGGCGGAGGGCGCGAAGAGTCTGCTGGGACTCGGCGGCGAGGTCGACGAGCTCTTCGTTCAGGATGCCCTGGATGCCATTGAGGCCACCATAGATTTCGACGATTTCGTCCTCATGCTTGAGGGCTTCCGAGATCACCCCGGCGAGGCTGGCGTTGATGACGGGGGTCGGACCGCCGCTCTGCGCGACGAGAAGGTTGCCAATGAGGGGAGAAGACATGGGAGTGAACGAGTTGAAAAGTGGGTTGTGGGAAGCCCCACCCCCCTTGGCAACACGGAAAACCCTCCCCTGCCCACACCCCCCTATTAAGGGCTACAAAATGCGTCCGGCTTTGACCTGGGCCGACTCGGGCACCTTCTGGGTCCAGGCCGCGGCCTGCTTCACGAAAGCGTCCACCTGGGCACCCGCGGAACCGGTCAGTTCTCCCGCCTTGGTCACGGCGTCCAGAAGGACAGACTTCGGGAGGCGGAGGCGGCTATCCGAGGCGAGGCGGTCGACGAGGTCATTACGCTCGGTCTTACCCGAACGGAGGTCCTTGGCGACGGCGACAGCGTGCTCCTTGATGGCCTCGTGGGCCTCTTCGCGGCCGGCGCCAGCCTTGACGGCTTCCATGAGGAAAGTCGTCGTGAGGAGGAACGGAAGGTAGTGGCGCGACTCCCGCTCGATCACAGGGCGGTTGACCTCCATCTGGCCGAGCACGGTGAGGAAGGCTTCGAAGAGTCCGTCGATGGCCAGGAAGGCGTCGGGTAGGAGCACGCGACGCACAACGGAGCAGGACACGTCGCCTTCGTTCCACTGTTCGCCGGAAAGCGAGGCGGCCATGGCGAGGTGACCGCGCAGGATCACGTGGAAGCCGTTGATGCGCTCGCAGGTGCGGGCGTTCATCTTGTGCGGCATGGCGGACGAGCCGACCTGGCCAGGCAGGAAGCCTTCGCTGGCGAGCTCATGACCGGCCATCAGGCGGAGGGTCTTCGCGAAGGACGACGGACCGGACGCGGCGGAAAGCAGCGCGGCGACGACTTCCATGTCCATCGAACGCGGGTAGACCTGGCCGACGGCGCCCAGCGAGTGCGGGATGCCGAGGTGCGCGAGCACGCGGCCTTCGAGCTGCGAGACCTTGGCGATGTCGCCGGAGAAAAGCGTGAGTTGGTCGAGCTGCGTGCCGACAGCGCCCTTGAGCCCGCGAGCGGCGAAAGCCTCCAGTGCGGCGTCGACCTGCGCGATACCGCGGAGGCATTCTTCGCCGAACATCGCCCAGCGCTTGCCGACGGTGGTGGGCTGCGCGGCGAC
>CALEEU010000095.1 GCA_937875975.1 uncultured Opitutia bacterium
TTGAGTCCGGCATCCAGCTTGCGGGCGGCTAGGCGATCGACGAGTTCCTGCAGGAGTTTTACTGAAGCGAGGTCGGTGCGCCCGCGCAGGGCGGCGACGACGGCCTGTTTCTCGGGAATCTTGGCGGACTTGGAATCGATGATCTGGCGGGATAATTCCATCGCCGCTCCGGTATCGCGGATAAACAGTTGCCCGAGCGCTTCGATGCGAACTTCCGAGGGATTGCCTTCGCCGGCCGCTGAGCGGAGCGTCCGGATCACAGCCTGCGGTTCTTCGTGCTTATTTCCTAGTAGTCTTAGGGTTTGTAAACGGACCCCGGGCGAGACTTTGAGGTCTTCCGCTAGGGCGAGTAGGATCGGGAAGGGGAGGTCCAATTCATACTTCACCATCAGTTGGAGCACCGCGGAGCGTTCGTCGGGTTTCTGGATTGTCAGGAGGTCCGCCTGACGGGTCCGCAGGACGCGGGCGATCATAACCTTATCGCGGGCCGGATATTTCTTGGCGGTACCGTCGACGAGGTCGAGGATCGGAGGCTGGTCGAAGGCCAGCATGGCCTTCAAGGCATCGCTGCGAAGGGAGGTGCCTTCAGGCTGCGTCAGCGTCCACGTGAGGAGTCGGGAGAGCGCAGGCTCGTCTCCCTGACGCAGATTGGCGTTCAGGGCGCGGCGGGCTGCCTGGAAGGGCAGGGCATCCTTTCCGAAGGATTCTGCCAGGGCACCGGCGGCGGCAGGGATACCTTCGTCGTCGTGAATCGCACGAGCGACTTCCGTGACGACCTCGGGGTTGGCATGCTGGAGGAGTTTGCCGAGCAACGGGGATTTCTGGCGGGCGAGGGCCAGTGTAGCGAATACGGCCTCAGCGCCGGTCTTCTTCTGGGCGAAGGCGAGCAAGTCCTCGGCGGATTGAGTACCGGCCAGTCCGCTGACGAGGCCATGACGCAGCCAAGGCAGGCGGAGATCGGCCTCGGCGTCTTGGAGGAAAGCAATGAAAGGGACTTTGCCTCCGAGTTTGGCTAACGAAATACCAGCTTGGGTGCGGACGCGGAGATCTTTGTGCGCGAGCTGAGCGCCGACCTTACCGGAGAGCACCTGTGACGGCTTGGCTTCGCTCAATATCTTGAGCGCTTGTACGCGGATCTCGGTATCGGCGTCGTCGAGCAAGGCCAATGACGCGGTCACGTCGGCGACCTTGCCAAGACGTACGCCCATTCCATAACCCCAGATCGCATGGATGCGCGCGAAGCGGGGAGACTCAGGTTTCAGAGCGAGTTCGAGCATCTCCTGCCATGCTCCAAGCCGGTCCAGTCGCATCGAGGCGTTGACGCGGACCCGTTGGTCGCGGTGGGCCAGTAGACCCAGCAGTTCGTCCTTAGGTATGGCGACGGAGAAGGGCTTGGAGAGGAGCGACTCCGAGGACTTATCGATGTTAGGGGCGACCTCGATGCTCCAGATCGCGCCTTTGCCGTCGAGCGGGTAGCCGCCAATCCAGTCGGCGAAGTAGGCACGGCCGTCGATACCCCAGGTCATGCCGATGCCCATGAGACCTTCGTTGATCACTCGCAGCTTCTCCTGACGGAAGGTGTCGCGGTCCGGAGCCAGCGTGAAGGCGTCCATCTTGCCCTTCGGGAACTGGTCCAGGAGGAAGTGGCCGCGCAGGTCGCCGTCGAGGGCATGCCCTGGTTCAAAGAGGAAGCCTGCCG
>CALEEU010000096.1 GCA_937875975.1 uncultured Opitutia bacterium
TCGGCTCGTTCCTGCTTGGTCATAAATCGACCTTGGGGATAGGCCAGACCTTGGCAACGCACCACCGCCCAAAGACTTATTCACAAGCCCTCGAATGGGTTGCCAAACCTTATGCCGAAACCGTGATTCCCTAATACCGCCGCCCTCGCTTGGTGGGCGATTGCGAGACCCGTTTCCTCCTTCAAAACCTTTCCTACATCCATGGCCCAGCTGCCCTACGACCCGTCTAAAATCACCCGCGAACTCGCCCGCCATTATGTCGCAGCGACCGAAGCCGATATCCAGGCAATGTTCGCCGCCATCGGTGCCAAGGATTTCCCGGAGATGTATGCCCACATCGACGCCGCAGTGAAGTTCCCCGGCGTCCAGGATCTCCCTGACGAGCTGGAGTACCAGGCCCTCGCGGATCGCATGGAGTCCCTTTCGAAAAAGAACTCGGTTAAGACCGCCTTCCTCGGCGACGGCCTCCAGGTCTACCGGACCCACGAGATCGTCGGCCACGTCTGCTCCATTCGCAACCTGACGACCTCCTACACGCCCTACCAGCCTGAGCGCTCCCAGGGCACGCTGATTACTCACTGGATCTACCAATCCACGCTCGCCCAGCTGACCGGCTTTGAAGCCGTCAACTCCTCGCTCTACGAACGTGCCAGCGCCCTCTTCGAAGCCGCCGTCTGCGCCGTCCGCATGGGTGACGCCGAAGCGAATACGGTACTCGTCGCCGCCAACCTTCTGCCTGGTGACCTCGAAGTCCTCCGCACGCACGTCGCGGACACGTCGGTGAAGCTCGAATTCCTCGCAGCCGACGAAGACACCGGCCGCCTCACCGCCGCCGGTATCGCCGCCGCCTCCGCGCGCCTCGGCAAGCAACTCGCCGCCGTCATCTTCCCCCAAGTCAACGCCCTCGGCCTCCTTGAGGATGTCGACGCCCTGACCGACGCTTGCGCCGACGCCGGGGTGAAATCCATCGCAGTCATCGACCCGATGCTCCTCGCCACCGGCGGCCTCAAAGCCCCGGCCCAATACGGCCGCGCCGGCGCCAATATCCTCGTCGGCGAAGGCCAGCACCTCGCCATCGGCGCCAACTTCGGCGGCCCCGGCCTCGGCATCTTCGCCGTCCGCCACAACGCCGAGAAGAAGAATGAAGTCCGCGAGACCCCGGGACGCTTCGTCGGCAAGGCCAAGGACAACGCCGGCCGCGATTGCATCGTGATGGTGATGGCCACCCGCGAGCAGCACATCCGCAAGGACAAGGCCACGTCCAACATCTGCTCCAACCAGGCGTTCATCGCCACGATCGCTGGCGCTTCCATCCTCGCCCGCGGCGAGAAAGGCATGGCCGCCAGCTGCGTCGCCGGTCGCGACCACGCCCGCCGCGCCGCCGCCCAGTTGCATAACATCCCCGGACTCAAGGTCTGCTACGCGAACCAGGCCTTCTGGAACGAGTTCAGCCTGATGCTCCCTGAGCCCGCCGCCGCCGTCATCGCCAAGGGACGCGCCGCCGGCCTGCATGTGGGCGTCGACATCACGGGCCGCACGCCCTGCCACTGCTCGCTGCTCAAGATCTCCTTCAGCGATCTCCAGACTGCTGCCGACACGGATAAGCTCATCGCCTTCTTCGAAGCCCTCTATGGCAAATCCGCTGGCACGAAGACGCTCGCCGAGATTCCGGCCAAGCTACTCCGTCAGGGCGCCGTCGGCCTACCCTCCTTCTCTCTGGCCGAACTGAAGGCCTACTACTCGAAGCTCGGCGAACTCAACGTGTCACCGGATACGGGCTGCTTCCCGCTCGGTTCGTGCACGATGAAGTACAACCCGCACATCAACGACTGGGCCGCCGGCCTGCCGGGCTTCACCGGACTTCATCCGCAGGCCCCGATTGAAGACGCGCAGGGCGCACTGGAACTCCTCTGGCAGACGCAGGAATGGTTCCGCAAGATCACTGGCCTCGCCGGTCTGACCACCCAGCCCGTTGCTGGCGCCCAAGGCGAACTCGTTGGACTCAAACTCTTCCAGGCCTACCACCGCCACCACGGCCAGCACCGCGACATCATCCTGATCCCGTCCTCGGCCCACGGCACGAACTTCGCCACGGCCACCACCGCCGGCTACGCCACCAAGCGTAACCCCGACGGCTCGCCCTCGGGTATCATGCTTCTGAAGTCCGCCCCTGACGGACGCGTCGACCAGACCGACTTCGATGCGAAGATTGCTGAGTTCGGACCGCGCATCGCGGGCATGATGGTGACCAATCCGAACACCTCCGGCGTCTTCGAGACCGACTTCCAGAAGATGGCCTCAGAGATTCACCGTGTCGGCGGCCTCGTCTACATGGATGGTGCCAATATGAACGCCATCGCCGGCTGGGTGAACCTCGGCGCCCTCGGCGTCGACGCGGTCCACAACAACCTCCACAAGACCTGGACCGTCCCGCATGGCGGCGGCGGCCCTGGCGACGGCATCGTGGCCGTCTCCGAACGCCTCGTCGACTTCCTCCCGGGATTCCAGATCGCCAAGCAGGGCGACGTTTACGTGCCGGTCAAACCGAAGCATAGCATCGGCTCGTTCCACCGCCACTGGGGCAACTTCGCCCACAAGGTGCGCGTCTACACCTACCTGCAACGCCTCGGCAAGGAAGGCGTCCGCCGCATGTCCGCGATGTCCGTACTCTCCAGCCGCTACCTCTTCTCGAAGCTCGGCAAGTCCTTCCCTTCGCTCCCCGCGGCGGCCGACGGCGTGCCGCGCATGCATGAGTTCATCATCACGCTCACCGAAGAGGACTTCAAACGCATCGAGGCCTCGGGCATCCCGCGTGCGAGCATCATTGGCCGCGTCGGCAAACTGTTCCTCGACTTTGGCTTCCACGCCCCGACGGTCGCCTTCCCCGAGGTCTTCGGCCTGATGATTGAGCCGACGGAATCCTACACGAAGGACGAGCTCGATCGCTTCGCGGAAGTCGTGCTGGCCATCGGCGACCTCATCCGCACCAACCCGGAAGTCCTTAAATCGACCCCGCGCTTTACGCCGGTGGATCGCGTCGATGAAGTCGCCGCCAACCGTAACCTCGTGCTCAGCGAACACCTCACGGCCCTCCCGCTGATCAACGAGAACCGCCTCTCACCCGTCCTGCTCAACGCGATGCCCGTCGCCGAGATCAAGCAGCGCGTGCTGGCGACGGTCTGATCAGGCTTTCGGCAGACGGACGACGAAGACGGTTCCCTTGCCGACCTCGCTGGTCACGGCGATGGTGCCGCCATGGGCTTCGACAGTCTGCTTGACGATTGCGAGACCGAGGCCGGCGCCGCCGGTATGCCGGGAGCGCGAGGTATCAACCCGACGGAACCGCTCGAAGATGCCCCCTAGGCTCTCCGGAGCGATACCGCGTCCGTCATCGGCCACGCGCAACTCGGAGCATCCGTCGACGACACCAGTCGTCACGGTGACGGTCACGCCGGACTCGTTATGCAGGATGGCGTTGATGGAAAGATTGAGGATGACGCGTCCGAGACGGCCAGCGTCGCCGACCACGGGGGCGCCTTCGAGGTGTGAAACGAGTGTGGCGCCATGCTCGCGGGCGACCCGGCCCAGCAAGGCGACGGATTCATCGGCGAGGTCCGCGAGGTCGCAGGCATCCTGCGCAACGGGTCGACCGGCATCGCCGTGGGCGAGCTCAAGTAAAGCGTCGGAAATAGATTTCATCCGCAGGGCGGACTGCTTGATGGTCTCGAGCGTGGCGCGATATTCCTCGGGCGTGCGCTCCTGACGCAAGGCGCCTTGGCTGTCCGAGAGAATGACCGTGAGCGGCGTCCGTAGCTCATGCGAGGCGTCGGCGGTGAACTGCGCCATATGTTCGCGAGCGGCGTTCATTTTGCCAAAGGTATCATTGAGCACCACGGCTAGGCGGCCGAGCTCACTCTCGGTATCCTCGACGTCAATCTTCCGGCCGAAGTCGCCGGCGGCGATGCCTTCGGCGTCCGCCGCAATCCGATCGATAGGCTTGAGTGAACGACCGGCCAGCACCCAGCCGATACCGCAGCCGACGAATACGACGGCGAAACCGGCGAGCGTCAGACTCCGGGCGAGATCGGCGAGGGCGGCGTCCAGCTGCAAAGTCGGACTGCCGAACATGACGAGATTACGGCCTGGCGGACGATGGAGCAGGACCCGATGGCCAGGCAAGGTGACCATGAGGTCTTGCGGGCGGGCCGGGGTGTCATCCGCGTTCGTCGCCAGTTCGGCCAAGGCTTGGGCGGTCAGTTCCGGTTCAGCCGGCGCGTTGGCGGAACGATAGAGTGACTTTCCTTCGAGATCGACGACCTGGACCCAGACGCCGGTTCCGGCGATCTCGACCAAGGCTGTCTTCGCCTTCGTCGCGCGTTGCTCTGGGTTTTCCACCCTGGCGGCGACCTTGGCGTTCGGTCGCGCAGCGGGCGCGGGACTGCGCGGGCCGGCGACGCCTGGGACGACCTCGTTGAGCGGGCCCATGCCACGGGTCATCTCTCGGCGGAGGCGCAGGTCGAGTTCCTGGAGCCAGGCCTGATTCTCGTGCCGGTAGAACGCAACAAGGAGTACGGAGGCCGTAGCCGCGAGCAGGCCGAAATTCCAAGCCAAGATCCGCCAGCGGATGGAATGAAAAATCATGGCTGGGCGGGAGCCTTCGGGGCCGCCTCGATGACGTAGCCCAATCCCCGACGCGTCTTGATGAGGTCAGCGCCTAGTTTGCGGCGCAGGTTGCAGACGTGCACTTCCAGCAGATTCGAAAGCGTATCCTCATTCTCGTCGAAGAGGTGTTCGTAGAGTTCAGCGCGAGGCACCACGGCACCGCGACGATGGGCGAGGTATTCCAGGAGGCCGTATTCCCGGCCAGTGACGGGCTCGTCCTTACCATCCTTCGTCACGCGGCGGGCGGCCGTGTCGATGACGATACCGCCAAGGGAGATGACCGCCGCGGCCGAGCTATGATTCCGACGCACGAGCGCGCGGAGGCGGGCGAGCAGCTCCTGCTGCACAAAAGGCTTTGAGACGTAGTCGTCAGCACCGAGGTCGAGACCCGCGACGCGATCATCGACTGAGTTACGGGCGGTCAGCATCATGACGGGAGTCCGCTTGGTGTGGCGGAGGCGGCGCAGCATCTCACGGCCGTCCATCACCGGCATGAGGTAATCGAGCACGATCGCGTCGTAATCACACTCCATCGCCTTATGGAGACCTTCCTCGCCGTTGGCGGCACCATCCGCGGCGTAGCCCTCTTCGCGGAGGAGCTTAAGCAGTCCGTTCCGCAAGGGGGCTTCATCTTCGACAATCAGGAGGCGCATCGGGTCTGGTCCAATATTCTACCCTAACCGCCCTTAATCCAAGATTAAGAAGCGAGCCGTACTTACTCGGCCTTGATGAACCTACCTCGGGAAATCGCCGCGTAGGCTCCGCAGATAATGGCCGTCGCGCCGCAGATCCAGAAAACCTCCCCCGAGCTGACCTGGAAGGCCTCCCGGGCGACCCATTGGACGACAGCGGCGAAAAGGATCCCGATGAAGCTCAGGCTGCTCACCGCACCCTGCACCGAGCCTTTGTCCTCAGGCGCGGGACGATGCTGGATGACGGAGACAATCGGGACAATGAACAAGCCGGCGGAGAAGCCTAAGGCGGCCATGCAGATACCGAACGTCCCGGCCGTGACACCCTCCATGCCCATCGGCACGGTGCTCAGGGCCAGACCGAGCGCGCCGATCGGCACGAGGCGATATTCGATGTGACCACGGGAAGCATAACCCGCAACGACGCTGCCGAAGCCGATGCCGAGCGCCAACCAAACGTTCATCAGGCTGTTATCGGTGTCGCTGAGATTCAAGACGCCCCGCCCGAAGACCACCACGTTCATCATCACCAAGGCCGAGATGAAATAGAAGCCGGTGTTACCCCAGCACGCGCGCCAGAGGTCGCGATCCTGTTTGATGATCATGAGCTGTCGCCAGAGGTTGGTGACGGGATTAATACGGACGGGGCAAGTCGGGTTAGCGGCAGGGACCGGCGTGATCTGCCGGCTGAGCAACCAGCCGAGAAAAGCGATGCCCATCAAGATCGGACCGGCAATCCACTCGAGCCCCTTGGTCTCGCACCCCTTCAAGGCATCTGAGAAGAGCCCGGCGGCCACCGTACCGAGGATGACACCGAGGAAGGTCAGCAGGGCGAGGATACCGTTACCCCAAGACAGTTTCTCGTGGGGCAGGATTTCGGGCAAGATGCCATATTTGGACGGAGCGAAGATGGCGCTATGACAACCCATCAGGAAGACGGCCGCGAGATTCAGCACTAAGTTTCCGGTCGCCAGGGCGAGCCCAGCGAACGCCATGATACCCATTTCCGCGACCTTCACATTGACCATCACGCGTTGCTTGCTGTTACGGTCCGCCAGCCAGCCCCCCAGCATCGCGAAGAGGATGAACGGCGCCGAGAAGACGGCCGTCACCAAGGAGACCATCCGATCCTGCGAGCCTCCTCCGGCGGAAGCGGCGGCACTGGTCATGAGGACCAAGATGATGAGCTGCTTGAGCGCATTGTCGCTGAAAGCATTCTGGAATTGCGTCCCCATCAGGCACCAGAAGCCACGCTTCCAGCCGGTTGCCGAGGAAACAGGGGGTGGGGCCATGCCCCATCACACGTCCGACGGCGTCTCTTTACAAACCTATTGAAGGAACGGCCGACTTAATCGCGCAACGCCGCAAACAGCTCTACCGCTGATTCGGCCTTATTAAGGATATACACGTGATAACCGGGCGCACCGCGGGCGACCAGGCCTCGCGCCTGGCGAACCGCCCAAGACACACCGACCTTACGCTGGGCCTCTTCGTCAGGCCCACACGCTTCGAGCTCGCGCACCAACGCATCAGGGATGCGGGCCTTGCAGAAGCCGCAGAAGTTGCGCGCCTGCTTAAGAGAAAGGACAGGCATGATGCCCGGCAAGATTGGGACGGATACGCCGGCGGCACGGGCCCGCGCGACAAAACGGAAGTAGTCTTCGTTATCGAGGAAGAGCTGAGTGGTCACGAAATCCGCTCCCGCCGCGACCTTGCCGGCGAGGAAACGGATGTCGGACAAGTCATCGACGGCGTCCGGATGCCGCTCAGGGAAGCCGGCGACGCCGATAGCGAAACGACCAGGCTGCTCCGCGACGATCTGGCGGACAAGCCCCTGCGCATGGGCGAAGCCTTCCGGATGCGCGACGAAATCCTTCTGCCCCTTGGGCGGATCGCCGCGCAGGGCGAGGATGCCCGAGAAACCAGCCTTGTCATATTGGCTGATGATTCCGGCGAGCTCGGTGCGGGAATGCCCCACGCAGGTCAGGTGCCCAATCAGCGGGATGCCCATCTTCACAAGCTCCGCTCCGTAGGTGATCGTGGTGTCGCGGGAAGTGCCCCCGGCGCCATACGTCAGGGAGGCGAAATCGATACCCAGCGGCTTCAGGGTCTCGGCGACCTTGAGCATGCGTGCCCCACCCTCCGCGTCCTTGGGCGGAAAGAACTCCACCGATACCGTGGGTCGCACGGGACTGCGGAGCGCATCGATGAGCAGTGAGCGGGACATCTGAAGTATCTTCTTATCTAGATATGAAGATGTAAGTCAAGGCCCTTAGGGGTCAGTCGTCCCGGCCTTCGCGGCCACCATTGGCAGGCAGTTCGCCCGGCAGGGCCACATGGTAGGCCATCACCATCCAGCAGAGCATGACAGGGTAGAC
>CALEEU010000097.1 GCA_937875975.1 uncultured Opitutia bacterium
CTCTCGAAGAACCTCGCCCGCGAATGGGCCGCCAAGGGCGTCCGCGTCAACACGCTCGTCCCGGGCTTCTTCCCGGCCGAACAGAACCGCAAGGTCCTCACCCCTGAGCGCGTGGCGATGATCCTCGGCAAGACCCCGATGAACCGCTTCGGCGAAGCCAAGGAACTCATCGGCGCCTCCCTCCTCCTCGCTTCCGACGCCGGCAGCTTCGTCACCGGCGCCGAAATCGTCGTCGACGGCGGCTTCGCCGCGATGTCCATCTAAGCGAGACCACGACGATGGCCTTCATGGACGACAATTTCATCCTCTCGACCGGCACGGCACAGAAGCTGTACCACGGCGTAGCGAAGGACCAACCCATCGTCGACTACCACTGCCACCTGAGCCCCAAGGACATCGCCGACGACCGTCGCTTCGAGGACCTGACGGCGATATGGCTCGCGGGCGACCACTACAAGTGGCGCGCGATGCGGGCCAATGGCGTCAGCGAAGACCTGATCACCGGCGACAAGTCCACGTCACGCGAGAAGTTCCAGGCCTGGGCCGAGACGGTCCCGTCCACGCTCCGCAATCCCCTCTTCCACTGGACGCACCTCGAGCTGCGTCGCCACTTCGGCATCCAAGACGTCCTCGAAGGCGCCACGGCCCAGAAGATCTGGGACGAAGCCAATCGCCAGCTGAAGCACGGCGACCTCACCGCTCGCGGCATCCTCAAACTCATGAAGGTACGCGTCGTCGGCACCACCGATGACCCGGCCGACTCGCTCGACCTGCACCACCAGATTGCGAAGTCCGGCTTCGAGACCAAGATCGTCCCGACCTACCGTCCCGACGCCTGCCTCAAGGTCCGCACGCCGGACCGCGTACAGGCCTGGGCTAAGCGCCTCGCCGCCGCCACGGGCAAAGGCGCCGACACTTTCGCCGGCCTGATTGCCGGACTCAACCAGCGCCACGACGACTTCGCTGCCGCCGGCTGCCGCGCCTCCGACCACGGTCTCGACACC
The DNA here is from genome assembly GCA_937875975.1 of uncultured Opitutia bacterium. Lineage (GTDB taxonomy): Bacteria > Verrucomicrobiota > Verrucomicrobiia > Opitutales > UBA953 > UBA953. The sequence goes on from CALEEU010000097.1 coordinate 1,005, forward strand.
CTGCCGGACGCTTCCTGCACCGAAGCCGAAGCCAAGGCCATCTGGGAGCACGCCATCGCCGGCAAGGCCGCTACGCTCGAGGAAGCCGAAAAATTCACGGCCTTCATCATGCTGCATGTCGGCCGCCTCAACCACGCCAAGGGCTGGGCCACCCAGCTTCACCTCGGCGCCGTCCGCGACCCGAACCTCGGCCTGCTGATGCGCCTCGGCTCCGACGCCGGTTGCGATACCATCGGCGATTTCCGCCAGGGGCCCGGCCTCATCCGCTGGTTCGGCACGCTCTCCGGCGAGAACGCCCTCGGTAAGACGATCCTCTACAACCTCAACCCCGCCGACACCGCCCTCTTCGCCTGCCTCCCCGGCTCATTCCAGGACGGCGTCACGCCGGGCAAGATCCAGTACGGCTCGGGCTGGTGGTTCCTCGACCAGGAACGCGGCATGCGCGATCAGATGAACGCGCTGTCCGACCTCGGCCTGCTCAGCCGCTTCATCGGCATGATCACCGACTCGCGCTCCTTCCTTTCATATCCGCGTCACGAATACTTCCGTCGCATCCTGTGCGACCTCGTCGGCCAGGACGTCGAATCCGGACGCATTCCAGACCGCAAGGATTGGAACGAACGCCTGATTGCTGACGTCTGCTACGGCAACGCCAGCCAGTACTTCGGCTTCCAGAAGTAAGCGGAATCCACCGTATCGAGACCGGGTAGGCCTGCGGGCTTGCCCGGTCTCTTCGTTTGGAAAGGATGATGACATGCCCCATCC
>CALEEU010000098.1 GCA_937875975.1 uncultured Opitutia bacterium
TCGTCCCGGCCGTCTTCGGCTTGGTCCACGGCCTCGGCTTCGCCGCGGCGGTCTCCGATCGCCTTCAGGATTGGGATAATGGGAGCATCGTCCGCATCCTCGTCGGCTTTAATATCGGCGTCGAACTTGCCCAGATAGCGGTCATCTTGATGTCGGCCGCGTTTCTCTGGACCATCCTCCGCACGGGCGTATCGGAGACCAAGGTACGCCGTGGCCTCTGCCTTGCGGTCGCGATCCTCGGCTTCGCAGTGATGGCCTGGCGGGGGGCGGGCACCGCCGGCCTCGTCTGATCAGAGGCGACCGACAGGGCGCTTACCGGCGTCGAGTTTCTTACGCTCCGCAGCGGCGAGTTCCTGCAGTTCCTTCACGACCTCAGGATGGGCGGCGGAGACGTCGTTCTTCTCACCCTCATCGGCGTCGAGATCATACAATGAAAGACCGATCTGACGTTGGTGCGTCGTGGCCGGCAGACCGTCCCTGGCGGCAGGGATCATATCGACGTAACTGCGATAGGCATGCGGAAGATGGAGCTTCCACTTACCCTTGCGCACGGCCTCAAGGCGATCGCCGTAGTAATAGCTGAAGATTTCGCGGGCGGTCGTCTTTTCGCCCTTGAGCAACGGAAGGAAAGACTGGCCGTCGATCTCGTGCTTCGGCTTATAGGCCGCACAGGCTTCGACGATTGTCGGAACGATATCGATATTAGCGGCGAGCGCATCCGTGCGGGTGTCGGGCTTCACGACGCCCGGCCAGCGGACGATGAAGGGCACGCGGACGCCGCCTTCGAAAGTCGTCCCCTTGCCTTCGCGGAACGGACCAGCCGAACCGGCATGGCGTCCGAAGTTCAACCACGGGCCGTTGTCGCTGGTGAAGACCACGATGGTGTTCTTATCGACATCCTTGTCGGCAAGGGCCTTCAACACGGCGCCGACGGTACGATCGATATCAGCCATGGTATCGGCGTACGGAGTCACTCCCTTGCCCTTGAATTCAGACGAAGCGCCGAGCGGCGTGTGCGGCATCGAGGTCGCGAGGTAGAGGAAGAACGGCTTGCCCTTGCCGGCGCTCTGGCGGATGAAGTTCACCGCGCGCAGGCCCTGCATGGAGGTCAACCTATCCATACTCATCCAATCGCGGATAAAGCCCATCGGATGGTCATTCACATAGCGCGGCAAATCAGGATACATCTTCCGACGGCTTTCGTCGCCGACTGCGTAGCCTAATGGCCACATGTCGTTCGAATACGGCAGGATCATCGAATCGTCGAAGCCATGCTTGGTCGGGAGAAATTTCGGCGCGTCGCCCAGATGCCACTTACCCACCACGCTGGTACGATAGCCCGCATCACGCAACAAGGTGCCGAGCGTCTGCTCGTCGTTGCTGAGTCCGGTTTTCGACTGCGGACCGAGGGCGGCACCGCCGAGGCCCAGCCGGTTAGGATAGCAACCCGTCATCAACGCGGTGCGGGACGACGTGCACACGGCCTGCGTGGCGTAGAAACTGGAGAAGCGAAGACCTTCCTTAGCTAGGCGATCGATGTTGGGCGTCACGTTCTGGGTCGAACCGTAGCAACCGGGGTCAGCCCACCCCATGTCGTCGCACATGATATACACGACGTTAGGACGAGCACCAAACAAGGATGCGCATAGCAGTAGGGCCAAGGTTAGGGTGAACCTCATAGGAGATTAACTAGGGGGATTACCCTAGACATCCAAGACTAATGTGAGCCCCTTAGGATTCTGCCTAAGATTAGACTGTCAGGCCCAGTTCGGCGCAGACAGCCGGGTGCTTGCGGGCCTTGTTGATGAACTCATCCACCCCGAAGTCGGCCACGATGAAGTCCCCATAACGAAAAGAAGGGCACTTGGACTGGCCGGTGAGGGCGACCAGCTGGCGCATCTGGTGCATGTCGGCGATGACGTCCCGGACGTCGAGCTTTACCCCTTGTTTGGCAAAGAACTCGAGGGCTTCGGTGCACCAAGGGCAACCGGGTTTGGTGTAAAGGACGGGCAAAGGCTGCGGCATGATGGAAACCAAGCGAGGGGAGCCCGCCTTAGCAAGCGGAGAGCACCCGAGGCGTTGACAGTCCGGCGGCTCTTGCAGGAAATGACGCCTCCCCATGGAAACCATTCACGGAGCCCCCAGCTACACCCTGCGTACCGCCGAGGTCGAACTGGCCGTCACGCAGACCGCCGGGCACCTCGCCCCGGTGACCTTCCATCTGCCCGGCCTCAAGGCCAGCCCCTATTCCCTCTCGCCCTGGACGCCGACGCAGATCGACCCGTCGCTGCCGAACCTCCTGACCTACCTCCGTGGCGACTTCATGTGCCTGCCCTTCGGCGGACAGGAAAAAGGCCCGCCTCATGGCGACACCGCCAACGCGCCCTGGCAATTGGTCTCTTCCTCCGCCACTTCCCTCAAACTGACGCAGACCGGCACCGACACCGGCGCCACGGTCGCGAAGAACTTCACGCTCACCCCGGGCCACCACGCCATCTACTGGGAACACCTCATCGAAAACCTCGAAGGCCGCTGGAACTACGGCAATCACCCGGTGCTCGATCTTTCACACGTCCCTCCCGGCGCAGCCCGCATCGCGACGAGCCCCTTCCGCTTTGGCTCCGTCTATGCCGGCGAGTTCTCCAATCCCGCTTCAGGTGAATCCGGCGCACTCAAGCCCTTCGCGGAATTCTCGACGCTCAAGTCCGTCCCGATGAAGGACGGCACGAACACCGACCTCACGCACTACCCTGCCCGTGCCGGCAATGACGACCTGATCATGCTCGTCAACGTCCCCGCCACGGAAGCCCAGCCCTTCGCGTGGACCGCCGTGACCTTCCCGGGCTACGTCTGGTTCTCGCTCAAGCACGTCACCGACTTCCCCTCGACCCTCTTCTGGCTCTCCAACGGCGGCCGCCCCGGCCACCCCTGGGAGAAGCGTCACCTCGGTCGCCTCGGCCTCGAGGAAGTTTGCTCGCACTTCTGCGACGGCGTCGACGTCGCCCGCGAGGATCGCCTCGCCGCCAAGGGCATCCCGACCAGCCGACTTTTCCGCAAGGACGAGCGCGTCCGTCTCCCCCTGATCCAGGCCGCCGCCGCGGTGTCAGCCGACTTCGGGCAGGTCCAGAGCATCGTCCCCGCCGGCCCCGAGGCCGTCCGGATCACGGGCGAAAACGGCCAGGCCGTTACCTGCCCCATTAATTGGCAGTTTTTGAAGTCGTAAGTCGGCTTACTCAATTCTTGTCCCTGCCCAAGGAGTCGCCTAAATCCGACCTCCCCGACCCTCCTTTCACCCTACCATGTCCTCCCCTAAGATTGTCCAAGATCTCTCCACCAAGCAGAGCGGCGTCGCCTCTCTCGTGGAGAAGGAACTCGCCAAGACCGGCGGCCTGCTTCGCCTGGCTCCGTGCTGGGTGCCGCGCTCCTTCCTCCAGCCCGGCAAGCGCCTCAAGCTCCACCCGGATGACCTCTACGCCTTCGGCCTGAGCCGCGGTGGTATCGACGAGCGCTGGTTCGCTTCCACGACCGAAGCCGCCAACGACAACCGCACCGCCGACGAAGGCCTGTCCTACGTCGTCATCGGCAATACCCGTTTCACCCTCAAGCAGGCCGTCAAGGAATGCGGCTCCGCCCTCATTGGTTCCAAGATCTGGAGCAAGTACAAGAAGTGGCCCGTCTACTCCAAGTTCTTCGACAACATGGGTCCGATCCCGCACCACATGCACCAGAACGCCAAGCAGGCCAAGCTGCTCGGCCTCGAAGGCAAGCCGGAGTCCTACTACTTCCCGCCCCAGCACAACAACGTCGGCAACAATTTCCCTTACACGTTCATGGGCTTCGAGCCCGGCACGACCAAGGCTCAGGTCCGCGAGTGCATCGCCAACTGGGACAAGGGTGACAACAAGATCCTCGCCCTCTCCAAGGCCTACAAGCTTGAGCCCGGCACCGGCTGGCTCATCGACCCCTGCATCCTCCACGCTCCTGGCTCGCTCTGCACCTATGAACCGCAGTGGGGTTCCGACGTGTTCGGCATGTACCAGAACCTCGTCGAAGGCCGCGAAGTACCGTGGGCCCTCCTCGTCAAGGACATGCCGAAGTCCAAGCACAAGGACGTCGACTTCATCGTGGACCAGCTCGACTGGGACAAGAACGTCGACCCGAACTTCAAGGATAACCACTACCTCGAGCCGGTCGTTTCCGTCCAGGGCAAGGGCTACTCCGACAAGTGGATCGTCTACGGCAAGGTCGACAAGTTCCAGTACTTCACCGCGAAGGAACTGACCGTCGAACCGGGCGCCGAGTGCACCATCACGGACAAGGGCGCCTACGGCCTCATCTGCGTCCAGGGCTCCGGCTCGATCAACGGCCAGGTCCTCAACAGCCCGAAGCTCATCCGCTTCAACGAACTCACCGAAGACGAATACTTCTGCACCGAAGCCGGCGCCAAGAAGGGCGTGACCTTCCGCAACACTTCCACCACCGAGCCGCTGGTCTGCCTGCGCTACTTCGGACCGGAAGTGAACCCCGACGCCCCCGCCATGGGCGCCTACAAGAAGGCCAAGAAGAAGTAAGCCTTCCGCACCCTCACCACCCCCTACCCCTAACCCCACCCCTACGCTCATGAAACTGCACAACGCGATGTGGCCCGGCCTCGTCGGCAAGGAACCCAACACCGATCACCCTCCGATCGCCCTCGAGCAGATGCTCGACATGACCGTCGCCGCCAACGTCGACGGCCACAAGTTCGACGGCGTCGACCTGTTCCTGTTCCACCCGCACACCGACCCCGACATCTCCGAGGACAACCTCAAGAAGATGGCGGACCTCATCGCCTCCAAGGGCCTGAAGGTCGGCTCGCTCGTCGCTCCGGTCTGGGGTGGCACGGTGGGTGATTCTGCGATGGGTACCGACGAACAGCAGCAGAAGTTCCTGCTCGCGATCGAGAAGGCCTGCCGCGTCGCCAAGCTCCTCAACCAGCATGGCGTCCGCCAGTACGGCATCATCCGCGTGGACTCCGCCGAGTTCGGCGTGCAGAAGTGGCGTGAGAACCCGAAGGCTAACACGGCCCGCATCGTCGACACCTTCAAGAAGGCCGCGAAGATCGCCGAAGGCCATGGCGAACGCATCGCCGCGGAAGGCGAAATCTGCTGGGCTGGCATGCACTCTTGGAAGGCGATGCTCGACACCCTCGAAGGCGTCGGCATGCCGAAGACCTTCGGCTTCCAGGCCGACCTTGCCCACACCTACCTCTACCTGATGGGTTACAACGAACCCGAAGCCGCCCTCCTCCAGGAAGGCTACACCTCGGAACAGTTCTGGCCCGCCTACCGCGAGATGGTCGGCAAGCTCCGCCCCTGGACCCTCGACTTCCACGTGGCCCAGAACGACGGCACCGTGCACGGCACCGGCTCCCACGAGAAGACCGGCCGCCACTGCCAGGCCGACGACGCCAACGGCAAGCTCGACATCGCCGCCTGCTCCAAGGTCTGGCTCGAAGGCGCCGCCGATCGCGGCATGAAGCACATCTGCTGGGATGGCTGCATGTTCCCGAACGCCACGCTCGAGAACCCGAAGACCTGGAACACCATCCTCTCCGCGATGGTCAAGGTGAAGCAGGCCCTCTGAGCCGCCTGACCTAACCGCACTCCGCCAACCGCTTACTCCTAAATCATATGTCTAAAGCCATTCGCATCGGTCTCATCGGTTACGGCTTCATGGGCCGCACCCACTCCAACGCCTACTCCCAGGTCGGTCACTTCTTCCCGAAGGACAAGCTGACCGCCGGCCACCACATCGTCCGCCAGGCCGTCTGCGGCCGCGACGAAGCCAAGGTCAAGGACTTCGCCGAGAAGTGGGGCTACGCCTCCTACGAAACGGATTGGCGCAAGCTGGTCACGCGCACCGACATCGACGCCATCGACATCTGCACCCCGAACGACTCGCACGCCGAGATCGCCCTGGAGTGCATCAAGAACGGCAAGATGATCCTCTGTGAGAAGCCCCTCGCCCTCAACGGCGCCCAGGGCGAGCAGATGGTCGCCGCGGTCGAGAAGTCCGGCCTCCCGAACCTGGTCTGGTATAACTACCGTTTCCTCCCCGCCGTGACGCTCGCGAAGAACATCGTGGCCGCCGGCGAGCTGGGCCGCGTGTTCCACTACCGCGCCAACTTCCTCCAGGATTGGACGATCTCCACCGAGCTGCCGCAGGGCGGCGCGGGTCTCTGGCGCCTCGACGCCGCTGCCGCCGGTTCCGGCGTGACGGGCGACTTGCTCGCGCACTGCATCGACACGGCCCGCTGGATCAACGGTGACATCACCGAAGTTTCCGCGATGACCGAGACGTTCATCAAGGAACGCGTCCACACCGCCACGGGCAAGAAGCAGGCCGTCACCATCGACGACGCCGCGATCTTCCTCTGTCGCTTCGAGAACGGCTCGATCGCGCAGTTCGAATCCACCCGCTACGCCCGCGGCCACAAGGCCCTCTACACGTTCGAGATCAACGGCGAGAAGAAGTCCCTCCAGTGGGACCTCCATGACCTCAATCGCCTCAACTACTTCGACCACGCCGTCCCCGGCGACCGTCGTGGCTGGGCCAGCATCCACACGTCCGACAGCGACCACCCGTACGCTGGCAACTGGTGGGTCCCGGGTCTCTGCCTCGGCTACGAGCACTCCTTCACCCACGCCCTCGCCGAGTTCCTCAAGAGCCTCGACGATCCTAAGGCCGAGAAGGCCTACCCGGACTTCCGTCACGCGCTGGGTACCCAGTACGTCTGCGACGCCATCCTGGAGTCCGCCAAGACGAAGCAGTGGGTTAAGGTGAAGAAGGCCTAACAAGCCCTCCAGCTGCCTTCCAGAAGCCCCGGATCACCCGATCCGGGGCTTCTTTATGCCCAGACAGAGACAAGGGCTCAAAGGGAGACCGGAAACCGGAACGGATGCTGGGGGTCATTTTAGGTCTCTGGTCTCGGGTATCGGGAGCCTGGTTAAGGTGTTCGGGTTCAGGTGCAGGGCCCGGGACCTGTACCTGAACCTGTGCCCGCACCCGAACCTGCAGCCGAGACCTGGAACCCGAGAATGAGCGCCAGCCAATCATCCGGTCTCCCTTTTCAGGCGTTCTGCGGCTTGACATCTCACTGTTACCACCTACAACTGTGAGTAATTAACGCCTATGGCCCGTAAAACCCACGTTTCCTCCATGGTCTGCACCTACAAGCTGTATCTCCTCAACCGTCACCTGTTCATCGACCTCCCCGAAGGTCGCGCCCTGATCGACACGGGCGCCCCTTTCAGTTCCTCGACTTCCGGCCGCCTGACCTGGCAGAACCAGAACCACGGCGTGAACAAGGGCGGCTACATGGGCTTCACCTTCGACAAGCTGTCCGCCGAGATCGGCGCCCAGGTCGACGCGTTGCTGGGCATGGACCTGCTCGCCCAGACCACCCTGCTCTTCGACGTCGCCCACCGCACGCTGACGGCCGGCGACGAGATGCCGGCCGGCTTCAAGCCGCAGTCCTACGAACTCGCTCCGATGTCCGACATCCCGCTCTTCCATGTCACGCTCAACGGTCATCCGGCCCGCGCGCTCTGGGACACGGGCGCGCAGTATGGCTACGTGACCGACCGCAAGTTCGTGACGGGCGCGAAGGCTCTGACCGGCTTCAAGGACTTCAGCCCGATGTTCGGCGACCTGAATATCGCGCAGTCGTATACCCTCCCCTTCACGCTTGCCGGCCATGACCTCCTCGAAACCGTCGGCGAAGCCCCGTGCATCCTCGGTGGCGGCATCTCGCCGGTACCGATGGGTCCGTTCCTGCGCGCCCTTGATATCGACGCGATCATCGGCCCGTCCTGGATGCCGCGCGTGAAGGTCTGGCTCAACCCGCTGGATCAGACGTTCGCCATCGCGATCTGAGTCTGACGATCATCCAATAAAAAGCCCCGGCCCGCATCGCTGCGTCCGGGGCTTTCTTTCAGGGAAAGCGAATTACTTCTTCGCCGAGGCCTTCACGGCACCAGGCGAGTAGAAGCGGTTCATCTTGTCGAGGATGGCGTTCTCGGTCGCGGCGCGGTCGATGATGCCGGTGTGACGGTAGATGATCTCGCCGCCAGGAGCCACGACGATCGTGTGCGGGATGGGGCCCGGCATCTCCTTGTCGAGCGCGGCCGCGAGGTCGTCGCCGCTGCCGGCGAAGAGGTAGCTATTGGTGGTGCGACCTTCCTTCTTGAGGGAGTTCTCGACCTTCTTGCTGAGGCCAGCGGCCTGCTTGAAGAGGAACGCCTCGGCCTTGGCCTTGTCCTTGGGATCATCCAGGGTGATGGTGACGAGCTCGAAGTCGCGCATGTCGAACTTACGGGAGATCTCGACGAGGTCTGGGAACTCCTTGACGCACGGACCGCACCAGGTGGCCCAGACGTTGATCATGCGGTACTTGTTCGACTTGTTGGCGCGCAGGTTGGCGATGCCGGCCTTGTCGATCAGCTCGACGGTGACCGGGGTCTTCGCCCAGGTCTCGTGCTTGGCGTCATGGAGGGCCTTCTTCTCGCGCCACTTGGTGGAGCAGCCCATGGGCTTGGTGAGTTCGAGTTCGACTTTCTTACCGGCGAGGATGGCGTCCACGGCGTTCTGGCAATCCTTGGACTTCACGGTGCTGTCGTCGTAGAAGCGGGAGTCGTCGAAGCGGCCCTGGTAGCGGAGCTTGAGGTTCTTATCGAAGACGAAGACGTGAGGGGTGGCGAGGCATCCGTAGGCGCGGGCCACGGACTGGGTGTCGCCGTCGTAAAGGTAGTCGAAGGTCCACTTGTTCTTTTCGGCGTAAGGCTTCATCTCGGCGTAGGAGTCGCCGAACTCACCGTAACCGAGCTCGTCTTTGCTGAGGCCATCCGGGTGGTTGGGGTTGATCGCGAGGAGCTTCACGCCCTTGCCCTTGTATTCTTCGTAGAACTTCTGGAGGCGGCGCTCGATGCTGTGCGAGGTCGGGCAGTGATTCGAGGTGAAGAGCACGACGAGCGCTTCGCCGCCGGTGTATTCGGCGAGCTTGTGCTTCTTGCCATCGGTACCGAGCAGATCGAAATCCGGGGCGGCATCTCCGGGCTTGAGCGTGCGGATATCAGGCGGGTGACCGTTGACCAGACCGGGGGCATCGGCGGCGCGGACGCCGACAACGGCGGCCAGGACGGCGAGGAGGGACATTAGGCTCTTCATGGGGATAAGGGGTTGCGGGTTAGAGTCCCGAAATCCCGAGGTGTTCCAATCCGAAAATGGTCAGAACGCCCGGAAGTCCCGTCCTAGGTCCTCGGACGAGCCATCCTCGCAGTCGACCAAGGTCAACGCCCCCGCCCGGACGTAAAAGATGGCCACCTGACGATACCGGCGCCCGAACTCGACCGCCCCAGGGAGCCCGATCGGCACGCCCCAACCAGGCTCAAGATGAAGGCCATCCGCCGAACCCCCGGTGATCCGATGCAGACGAAACCCCGCGGCCCGGAGCTCAGCCTCCAGCCTGGCATCAGCCGCAACGTTATCGGCCAGCGACGCTGCCCTGCCCTCCGGATCACAGGCGGTGATGACTGCAAAATCCGTCGGCCAGTCAGCAGGGAGCGATTCACCCCGAAACACGGCCTGCTTGAAGAGGTCACGCTGCTGAGGATCCATGGTCGTAAAACAAGACAGGGCGGCCGGAGCCGCCCTGTCGAACGCAGAAAGCCGTGGGCTTATTTCTGTGCGATGAGCTGCAGCTCCTGGATCGCCCAAGGCTGGTTCTTGGTGGTGTCGGTCAAGGTGACCTTCACGAACTTGGTGTCCTTGGCGCCGAAGTAGGCTTCAGAGAGTTTGTAGAGGCCGTGACTGGTCCCGAGCGGGAACCACTTCTTGCCGTCGACGGAGCCCTCGACCTTGAAGTTCTTGGGGAACGCGCTCGGGCGGCCCGAATTGTCCAGACGGACGCCGGCGACCTTCTGCAGGGCCGGGAGTTCGACCTGATACCACATGCCCTTCTTCTGCTTGTCCTTGGTCTCCCAGCGGGTCTTGCCGTCGCCATCGCAGCCGTTCTGCGCAGCATCGGCGGTATCGCTGGCGGTGACCTTCCAATCCTTGGCGGCCTTGACGATGGGCGGCAACGAAGCCTGCAGCGTCTCGTGCGTCCACGGCGCGGTCACGCCCTTCACTTCCTCGCGGATACGGGCGACGTCTTTTGGGAAAATAAGGGCGCCCTTGTTACCGAAGGAATTACGAACGTAGGACGAGACCGCGGCGATCCACTCGTCGTCGTTCATAGCCATGGGCACCATCTGGGCATCATAGGTCTTGCCGCCGATCGGACCGGCCATGCCGTTGAGGAGCACGCGTACGACACCATCACGGTGACCGCTCAACGTGATGGAATTACCAAAAGGAGGCGCGATGGTCATGCCAGGCTTCGGGCCGTCGACGGCCATGCCCTTGCCGTCATAACCGTGGCAAGCGAAGCACAGCTCACGATAGATGGTCTGACCCTTCACGAGTAACTTGTTCTCTTCTCCGGTATACTCACGGCCGCCGATCTGGTCGGTACCGGTGAGGACCATCGCGCCTAGCTCCTTCACGCCCTTGGAGGCGGACGTGAGCAGCACCTTCTGCTGGAACTTGGCGAAGTCGGGCCAAGCTTTGACGTCATTCGAGCCAAGGATCTTGGCGGTCATGATGGTCTGGAGCGCGACATTGGGATCCTGGTCGGCGCCGAGCTTGGCAAAATCTTCGATAAGCGACTTGTCGCCGGCACGGACGAGGGATTCGCCGGCACGGAGGCCCTGACGACGGAGGTCAGGGTTCTTATCCGCGAGGAACGCACGCACGGTCTTGGCGTCGAGCGCACCGAGGCCTTCGAGGGTCCAGAGCGCATGGATGCGCCCAAGGGACTCCTTGCCGCCGAGGGCGAGCTGGGTGAGCGCGGGCACGACGGACTTGTCTCCCTTGAGGACGAGGAGCTTCTGAGCGGTATCGCGCCACCAGCCGTTCGGATGCGAGAGGTGCGCGACGAGCTGGGCCGGGGTCTCTTCGAGCATGCGCGGCTGTGGGCCGGGCTTGAAGTCCTTATGCACGAGGCGCCAGATACGGCCGTAGCCGTAGACCTTATCCAAGCCATACTGCTGAACGACTTTGCGGAGGTAGCTACCTTCCTTGACCCAGTTACCCTCCTGGATGATGCCGCGGTACATATCCACGAGGTAGAGGCAGCCATCCGGGCCGTTCACCATGTTCACGATGCGGAAGTTCGGATCGCTGGAGCGGATGAACTCCGACTTGGCGTAGGGATTGCTGATGCGAGTAATGCCGTCGTCATTCGTGACCTTGGCGCGACGGATGAGTCGGCCGACGGGCTCGGAGATGAGGACGTCGCCCTGGAGGTCGGCCGGCAGGCGATCGCCACGCACGACTTCCTGGCCGCACGCGGCGGTGAAGTGATTCAAAGTCTTGTCCAGACGGGTACGACCCGCACCGCCCTGGTGGTCGGCGAGGCCGACCTTGGGCCAGACCTGCATGAAGTCCTCGGGGAACTGCCCCTTGATATCATAGGCGCCGTAAAGGATCGGGGTCTGGAAATGCCAGAGGCCCTTCTCGCCACCGGCATTAGACCACCAGATCTTGCCTTGGTCATCCTGCGCGAGGCCCCACTGGCCACCACCGCTCGGGATGCTTTCCTTAAGGGGCTCCTTCGCACCGTTCCAGCGCAGACGGTAAGCGTTATAGGTCTGGTACATCCAGTTATCCATGGTCCAGATCAGGCCGCTCTGCTGGTGCTCGAGATTGCCGCCCTTGGGGCCGCCGACGAACCACGGTTCCTTCGTGTCAGCGATACCGTCGCCATTGGTGTCACGATAGACAAAGATATCGAGGGTGTCGGTTTCGTTGATGAGCACCCGGTCGTCAAGCGGCAGCACCATACGCGGGAGGACCATCTTGTCGCGGAAGAGGACATGCTTATCGAATTTTCCATCGCCCTTGGTGCTCTCGTGGCGGGAGACGACACCGATCGGGTCATGCTCGTTCTTGCCGTCGATATCCTGCATGTAGGTCCGCAGCTCGGCGATGTACATGCGGCCGTTGCCGTCGAAGGTCAGGTTGGCCGGTTCGCGTAGTCCGTCGCGCTCGCTGAGCACAAGCTCGAGACGATAGCCCTCGGGTAGTTCGATAGTCTTCAGCTCATCTTCAGGGGACAGCGCCTTGACGGGAGGCTGCGGGGTGAAGTCGGGCTCATAGGGCTTCTCGTCGGCGGCGTAGGCAGCCACGAGGGTAAGCGCAGACAAATAGACGGCGGATCGCATGGGGGTATGACGATTAAACTCTGCCCTTCCCCAAATGTTTCAAGCCCCTTCCCTTGCTCGCCGTGAAAACGCTTTGCCATTGGCCAGGCTATCGTCTTTCTCATCCCCATGCGACCCCTGCTACTGGCCCTGCTTTCGAGCCTTTCCCTCGGCCTGTCCGCCGCTGGCAAACCGAATATCGTCATCATCCTGGCCGACGACCTCGGCTACGG
>CALEEU010000099.1 GCA_937875975.1 uncultured Opitutia bacterium
CGCAGGTGCGCCTATCCGGCGCCCGTCTCTGGTGCCCTGCCTCCGTCGCCCGCGGCGGAGCCCGCCGACCGCTGATCGACGCCCTGAGCGTCGACGTCACCAAGGAAGGCCGCTGGCTTAATCTACGATCAATCCAGGCGCGCGGAGGAAAGATCACCTGCCATCTTTCGGGCGAACTTCCGACCGGGCTTCTTCGGGGAGAGAAAGACCCTAAGGGGCAGGTCCCCCTTTCTCGCCGGCTTGCCGACATCTTCACCCCCATCGAGACGGCGATCGACGTGGCGGAGCGTTCCGGCGGAGCCTCCATGTCGCTGCACTGCCAAGGTCGCAGCGACGGAAGCGCCGAGCTCGCCATCTCGGCCGTGCTTGGCAACGACTGGGCCGACGGCGGACTGGGGCTCATCCAGATTCGTGGGCTTAATCTCCGCGGCACCGTGAAGGTAGCATCCGACGGCCGAATTGCCGACTGGCGTCTCGACGGCGGTGCGCAGGAGATCGCCTGGCGGACCCTGTCAGCGGAGCGAGTTGACTTGCGTGCGCGGGGCGAAGGCCGCCGCGAAGATACGGTCGCCGAACTGACGCTCGCCCAAGCCAAGGGCGCCGGACTCGAACTTCGGCGGGTGAAGCTAGACGCCCGCCCCGTCTCGGGCGATGGCCACCGAATCGCCTTCGACATCCTTTCCGACGGCTCGACGGCCCACGGCTCCGCGATCCGCGCCTCGACCGGGGCCGTGACGGCCATGGTTAGTCACGCCCGTCTCTCCGGCGAAGAGATCAGCTCCCAGCCGGAAATCGGCCGACTCCTGCTCGCTGCCGGCGTCGACCTGCGGGGCGATGTCCTCGTGCGCGAGGTCGCGGCTGAAGTCTCGGCGAAAGGCGAATTTAGCCGGGCCTCCGGTGAGATCGCGCTCTCTGGCTTCCGTGGCCTCGGCCTTTCGGCGGAGGCGATCTCGCCAGACAAAGCCCTGCCTTTACGCACGCGCTTTGACTTCGACCCTGCCCGCGCTGGCGCCCCGCTCCGCCTGCGTGATCTCCGGCTGGCTTCAATCACCGGAACGGCCGACTGCGAGCTCAAGGCCGGCGGCGCATTCATGCTCCACCTGAATGGCGAGCTGGACCCCGCATGCCTCGATCGCCTTCTCGGCGAATGGTGGGTCTCGCTCTGGAAGACGTTCTTCCTCCGGGAGCGACCCTACGCCTTCATCGACGTCGAAAGCCATTGGGGGTCGATGAGCAGCGTGACCAAAGGCCGCGCGGTCTTGAAACGTTTCGATTTCATGGGGGCGCCTTTCCGCTACGTCGAGGTCTCCGTCGACGCCGACCCGAAGCAGACTACCATCGGCCTGCATCGGCTGGGTGGCGGCGATTCTGAAGCGGACGGCAGCGTCGATGGATCCGCGAGCTGGGATTGGTCCAAGCCGCTCGCGCTCGCCGGCCCGGTCGTGCGCGCCGAAGGCAACCTCCAGCCTTGGATCGCCGCGCGTTGCGCCGGTAAAGATTTCGGCGAAGCCCTGCGCGGCCTCTCCCTGCCCATCGACCGTCGCTTCACCTTACTACTCACGCCCGGCGCGAAAGGTCCGGACGTGAAGACCTCCATCGAGTGCGCCGGCGCTTTCTCGGCCTGGGGCGTCGCCGGAAGTTCGCTGCAAGCGAGCACCGAGAATATCGACGGCGGCATGCGCGTGCGCGCGAAGCTCGGACTCGCCGAGGGCGAAGCCCGACTTAGGCTAGACGGCGATCCGCTACGGCAGACCAAGCTCCAGCTCGAACTCAAAGGCTGCGACCCCGCGCAGATCGGCCAGCTGCTGAACGACCTGAGCACCCCGCAGCCGAAGGACGCCCCGCCCACACCCGCCGCCAAGGTGGCCACGGCCGGCAAGCTGGATCTCGATTTCGCTGGGCATCTCGACCTTGAAAAGCCCCGCCTGATAAAGGGGCTTGGCCACTACTCGCTCACGGACCCGGGCCTGAAGAAGGTGCGGCTATTAGGAGATATCTCCAAGGTCCTGGAAGCCCTCGGCGTGGGCGCGACAACCTACGAACTCAGCCAGGCGAAGGGCACCTTCGGCTGTGTGGGCGGGCAGGCGTACTTCCCTGACCTGGCCATCACCGGCCCCCAAGCCCGCCTAGACTTAGCCGGCGAAATCGACCTCCAGACCTCCACCCTAAACTTCGAAGGGGACTTCTCCCTACCCCGCAAAGGCGGGCTCAACCCGCTGGACCTTCTCAACCTCAATCGCGCCCTCATTAGCTTAACGAAAATTAAGCTAAAAGGGCCTATTTCCAAGCCAGAAACGAGTGCGATTCCGACCCTTAAAGATATCATTAACTCACAGAAGGACAGCAAGTTAGGAAAGATTCCTGACGGAATTCAGGAATGAGGGGTTGATTTACCCCCCTGACACCCTGTATCAGAGAAGGACACCCCCTCACGGAGGACATTACCTTGGACCTAATTAAGATTAAACAAGTCGTGGATTTGATGAAGAAGTCGGACCTTTCCGAGTTCGAGATCCAGGACCAAGATTTCAAGCTGCGCATCAAGCGCGACCTGCCCGGTCGTGCCCCCGTCGCAGCCCAAGCCGCCCCCGTAGCGGCTGCCCCTGCCCCCGTGGCAGCGGCGCCTGCCCCTCTGGCTGCCCCCGCTCCGGCAGCCCCCGCCGCCTCGGACCCCAGCATCAGATTGGTGACCTCCCCGATGGTCGGCACCTACTACTGCACCCCTTCCCCTGAGAACCCGCCCTTCGTCACCGTAGGCTCCCCGATCAAGGCCGACTCCGTCGTCTGCATCATCGAGGCCATGAAGGTGATGAACGAGATTCAGGCGGAAATCTCCGGTACGGTGGTCGAGTGCCTGGTCGCCAACGGCACCTCGGTCGAATTCGGCCAGCCTCTCTTCCGCGTGAAGGTCAGCTGAGCGCGAACACCCGAGCATGAACAAGATCCTCATCGCCAATCGCGGCGAAATCGCCCTTCGCGTCATTCGCGCCTGCCGAGAGCTGGGCATCAAGACCGTCGCGGTCTATTCCCAGGCCGACGAGCAGTCGCTGCACGTGCAGCTCGCCGACGAAGCCGTCTGCATCGGACCTGGTCCGAGCAAGGACTCGTACCTCCGCGAGGATCGCATCATCTCGGCCGCCGAGATCACCAACGTCGACGCCATCCACCCTGGCTACGGTTTCCTTTCCGAGCGCGCCGGCTTCGCCGAGAAGTGCGCCGCCGCCAACATCAAGTTCATCGGCCCCAGCCCGGAAGTCATCCGCAAGATGGGCGACAAGGCCGTGGCCCGCCAGACGGCCGCCGCCGCCAAGGTGCCCTGCGTGCCGGGCACCGACGGCCCTGTCGACAATCAACGTGAAGCCATCAAGGAAGCCCAGCGCATCGGCTTCCCCGTCATCGTCAAGGCCGTCGCCGGCGGCGGCGGAAAGGGCATGCGCATCGTGCACAATGCCGCCGCTTTCCCGAAGGAATTCGAAAGCGCCCGCGCCGAAGCCGAGAAGGCCTTCGGTGACGCTCGCGTCTACATCGAAAAGTACATCGAGCAGCCCCGTCACATCGAGTTCCAGCTCCTGGGCGACGAACACGGCAAGGTGATCCACCTAGGCGAACGCGACTGCTCCGTGCAGCGCCGCCACCAGAAGCTCATCGAAGAATCTCCCTCCCCCTTCCTGACCCCGAAGCTCCGCGAGGAGATGGGCAAGGTCTCCGTCCGCCTCGCCGAGACCATCGGCTACCAGAACGCCGGTACGATCGAGTTCCTCGTCGATAAGAACGGCAAGTACTACTTCATGGAGATGAACACGCGCATCCAGGTGGAGCACGGCGTCACCGAAGAAGTCACCGACATCGATCTCGTCCGTCGCCAGATCCTCATCGCCTGCGGCGAGAAGCTCGAGCTCTCCCAGAAGGACATCAAGATGACCGGCCACGCCATCGAGTGCCGCATCAACGCCGAAGACCCGGCCCGCAACTTCGCCCCGAGCCCCGGCACGATCGGCCTTTACTACACGCCCGGCGGCCACGGTATCCGCGTCGACTCGCACTGCTACTCGGGCTACGTCATCCCGCCCCTCTACGACTCCATGGTGGCCAAGCTGATCTCGGTCGGCGCGACCCGCCAGAAGGCCCTGGACCGCATGCACCGCGCCCTCGGCGAGTACATCATCCGCGGCATCCACACCACGATCCCGGTCTGCCGCGCGATCATGAAGGACCCGGCCTTCCGCCAGGGTGGCGCGACGACGAAGTACCTCGAGGACTTCTTCGAACGCACCCCGAAGGAACTCTGGTCCGCCGCCCCGCTCACCTAAGCGGCCCCGCCGCCGCCGATGAGCGCCCCGCCGCGCCCGACCCCCGCCGCCACCGCCCGCCTCAGAACGGGCGGTGACTGTTTACGCTTCGCCAACCGTCTGTTCAAGTCGGCCGGCATCGCGCACGGCCAAGGCTTCGTGAACGCCGAGGAAGAATCCCTGACGCTCATGGGCCATGCCACAGGCCTGGCCTGGGAGAAGCTACCCTCTTGCTTCGAACGCGCCCTCTCGGCCAAGGAGAAGGCCTCCTTCCTCGCACTGGTGGAACGACGCGTCTTTGACCGAGTGCCTACCGGCTACCTCGTCGGCGAAGCCTGGCTGGGCGGCCTCCGCTTCCACATCGACGAAAGGGTCATCATCCCGCGCTCCTACTTCGTCGAGCTCATCCCTGAGGCCATCCCGCAGTGGCTCCCGCCGATCGGCCAGATCACCGACGTGGCTGATATCTGCACAGGCTCAGGCTGCCTCGCCATCCTGCTCGCGAAGCGCTTCCCGAAGGCGCATGTCCATGCGACCGACCTTTCGGCGCCGGCACTCGAAGTGGCGGCCCTGAACGTAGCCGCCCATAAACTCCCTAAGCGCGTGACGCTCCACGAGACGGACACGATGACGTCGCTGGTGAAGGGCCCGAAGTTCGACCTGATCCTCAGCAACCCGCCTTACGAACCGGAAGGCATCTACCGTCGCCTACCGGCCGAATTCAAGAAGGAGCCGAAGGGCTCGTTGGTCTCGGGCAAGGACGGCCTCGACGTCATCCGCAAGCTGCTCACGCAGGCGCGCGAGACGCTGAAACCGCACGGTATCCTGGTCATCGAGGTCGGTGGGCTGCAGAAGGCGATGCACCTCGAGTGGCCGAAGCTACCCATCATGTGGCTGCCGACGGCCGACGGGGCCGATTGCGTCTGCCTGATCCATGCTTCGGACCTGCGACGTGAACTGCCGTCACCAAGCGCGCGGCGCGGGCGCTGATTCGAGCCGGTCCTGCGTGACCTTGGGTAGCTTCGGGAAAAAATCTAGTCCGGTGAGTTCTTCGACTCGTCGGATACTCACGACGTAACGCGTCAGCTCGACGTCGCGCCACTTCTCTTCGTGCGGCACGAGGTAGGCGACGGCGCGGATTCCTTGACCCGGCTCGTCATATTCCGAGACGACCATCCAGAACGACGACGGCACGGGGACTCGGCCGACCCGCTTCACGGCTGGCGAGGAGATGACCGGACCGACCTGGACCCAGACGGTACCGTAACGCGCGACGTAGCGCTTCATGATCCGCTGCTCCATGTCCTTCCAGAGGCCGGCGTTGAGCGCGTGGAGCTGAGGCACGATATTGCTCAGGAGGAACGTCTCCCGCTGCGCCTCCTCACCGTGGCAGACCGAGATCGCGTAGTTGGGCGCGAGGTGTCCGCGGTCGTAGCCCGAGCGGACGTATTCGGAAGTCGTCACCCGCGCCGTCGTGCGCACGTCGGACTTGAACGAGGAGGGCCGCTCGAGGTGCACGTCCTTATAAGGAAACACGCGGTAAGAGGACCAGCGGGGCAAAGGCAGCGCATCGTCGTAGCCGACCGAGTAGCCGCGGTTGACGAGGCGCTTGAGACCCAGGCGATCGGCAGGCTCTCCGTAGGGGGCGGTCGCGTCCTTATCCGGCGTCGGCGCGGGGACGATGTCACCCTTCACCACTTCGGTACCGTCGGCGAGGCGATCCAGGGCGTCGACGACCTTACGGGGCGTGGTGCCGTCTTCTCGTACCGTATCGACTAAGTTCAGCACCCGTTGCTCGATGGCGATCTTCTGCGTTCGTTCGGAGAGGACATAGACCAACCCCAGCACGCCGACCGAGAGCAGGACAAGCAGGCAGACCCAACCGACGAAACGGAGAAGGTTCCGAATCATGTCAGCGCGTCAGGTAATAACACTGCCAAGCCCAGTGGGCGACAAGCAGGCACACGAAGGCGATGCGGACGCGACGGGAATAAGCCGGCTCGACGTAGATCCGCAGGCGAAGCGTATCGCGCCGGAGCCAGAAGACCGCCGCGTACGTCGTCCAGAGCGCGGCCAGCGTGACGGTGAGAAAGAAACCCGGATGATAAAGGAACGCCTGTCCGAAATCCAGGTGCACCAGGTTACGGGCGCAACGCGTGCCACCACAGCCGAGGCACGGCAGGCCCGTCAGCCGCATGAAGATACACTGCGGCAGCTGCAGGCCCGACAGGAACCATCCCCAGGCGAAGAGCGCGCCACCGAGGAAAGCCGCCGGCCAGACGAGCTCATGATTGAGCTCGCCGGGATAGGCAGGTCTGCGGATCAACCGAAGCACCGATCAGCGGTTGACCGCGGCACCCCAGAAAAGAATACCTGGCAGGGCGCAACAGCAGCAGCAAAGGACGAACCAGACGAAGTTGGAGATGCCGAACTGTTTCCAAGGGCTGACCCCTGTCGCTGCGCCGAAGCACCGGAAGTAGACGACCAACGCCGGGATGAAGAACACGGAGCTGATCACCATCTGGGCGCCGAAATTAAAAGCCAGCAGCTGAAACGGAGCCATGAGCAGAATCAGCCCACCGGTTGCGAGTAGCGTCGCAGCCGCTGTGCGCTCAACGGAAACTTGAATCCGGAAAATACGCTGGCCGACCCAGTGTAGCAGCGCAAAGAAAGCGTAGAAGAGCGGAGCGAAAGCCAGTCCGCCGATCGTGGAAGCGATCGTCACGCCCATCGGCGCGGGCGGAGCCTTGAGCATCTGGTCGGCGGTCGCCTGAATTGCGGGGGAGGGAAACCCTTGAAGGAATTCGGCGGCGCTGCGCCCGGGATCCGGGGCGAACGCGAGCCGAACAGCTTGAAACGGAAGGCTGATTGCCAAAGCTACATAACAGAAGATGAGCCAATCGCCGAAGGCGAAGCGGCCGGTCGAAAGCGAAGCCGGGTTCACAATGGCCACCTTGACCGTCGCGAAGAATGAACTGAGCGACTTGCCCTGCTCCCAGGGAATCATCGAAACGGCAGGCGCATCCGCGATGGCGGCCCCCGGCGAAGGCGGCACGCCGGCACCGCGGAACTCGGACCAGTCGCCAAGCGGCGTCCAGGCCGGCATGCCGTCGCACCAGGCGAGATCGGAGGCATGGAAGCGACCGGAGGAAAGCCCGGCGACGATTTCTTCGGGGGCGAAGACCCCGAGCTGGGTGGAGTTGCGGGCGACGTGGATCTGCATGGTAAATTAACCGGCGAATTTATTGGCGAGGGCGGCGAACAGCAGCGCGTACAGTCCGCACACGCAGAGGCAGGGGATCACGATGAGCGAGATGACAATCTTCCACCACTCAATCCGGTGGACCTGCGAGTGCGCGATGATGGCTGCGACGAGCTGCCACGGCATGACGACGTAGTTAACGCAAGGGATGAAGGCGAAAGGCATGAAGGCCCCGTAAGCATAGGCGTTAGCACGATAGGTTTGCGCAAAACTGCCAGCGGGCTTCCAAGGCAAGAGCAACACATGCGTGAAGGCGGCGCCGATGAAGTTGAATAAAGGCACGAACAAGAAGAAGACGGCCAGCGCCGCGGAGATCACCAAGGCGGCCGCGAAGAAGCCGACGTCGTTGATCCAGATCATGAAGGCGTCATTCCGGCCGCCCTGCCCCTTGGCGGCCAAGGCCATGAAGCCGAAGAGCGCGCCATACAGGATGCTGCCGCAGAGCCAGGCCGGCAGCAGCGACCAGTAGGTGAAAGAGATCGGGCGCGCGTAGCCGCCGTCGCGCAGGTTCGCGAAGGTACGTACCGGATCGAGCGCGACTTCCTTTATGGTCGCGACATAGTTGGCGAAGGAACCGCCGCGCTCCCATGAGGGCATCGCCAGCGCCGAATCGTCTTTCGCACCGAAAGCAGACGCAGACGAGGGGGACGGAGGCGGCACGCCGACGCCGCGGAACTCGGCCCAATCGCCGAGCGGCGTCCAGGCCGGCAGGCCGTCGCGCCAGGCGAGGTCGGAGGCGAGGAAGCGACCCGATTGCAGGCCGGCGATGATTTCTTCGGGGGCGAAGATTCCGAGCTGGGTAGAATTCCGGGCGACGTGAATCTGCATAGCGTTGAGTAGTCGCTAGGCCAGCCTGCCGCAAACCCAGAACATCTGGATACGGTTAGCCCGCCTCCCCGAAAAGGGCGGCGGGCTGGGAAAGTGGTGAGGAGGGCGGGACTCGAACCCGCGACCGGCGGCTTAGAAGGCTGCTGCTCTGAATCCAGCTGAGCTACCCCCTCATGAAAGTGACCGTAGGACGGCCACCACGGATGGGCAAGCCGTCAGCAGGCTAGCAGATCAGGTCTCTGAAATTGCTGAAATCCGCCGAAAGACCGCTCGGCATGCCCTTATTGATGACCGAGACGGCATCGTGGGAGTGCAGGGACTCGAGGTGCGAGCAGGCGATGACGAAGTCGCGCACGCGCGCATCGGCGTCGAACTGCTCGTAGACGACGCGGGCGGCGTCCTCGACGAACTTGGAATAGGCGCCGTTGAGCTCGGCGAAGGCCTGCTCGTCCTCGCGCTTGACCATGACCTGGGTCTCGGTCTGGAGGCCCTTGACGCAGAGGTCCTTCATGTCCTCGACGAAGAGGGAGCGGCCGGGCGAGACTTCGGCGACCACGCGGGCCTTGGAGCGCTGTGAGTGCGGGATACCGTAGGCGGAACGCTCTTCGCGGGCGTGCTCGGTGAGCTCGGCGGAGCAAGGGCAGGCGGAGGAATAGACGAAGTCGAAGTGGACGTAGCGACGCTGGCGGTCGAGGTCGTCGATGGTGCCTTCGAGGACGGCCCGGTAATACTGCCAGCCCTCGAGTCCCGAACGCAGGGACTTCTGCATGATGGGATAGCGCAGCTCGACCATGAGGCGAGCGCGGCTGCAATCGAGGTCCTTCTTGTAGCGGAGGAGGATCTCC
Source organism: uncultured Opitutia bacterium (assembly GCA_937875975.1). Taxonomy (GTDB): domain Bacteria; phylum Verrucomicrobiota; class Verrucomicrobiia; order Opitutales; family UBA953; genus UBA953. The sequence goes on from CALEEU010000099.1 coordinate 9,225, forward strand.
TCGAGGAGCTCATGCGAGAGCACGCGGTCCTTGAACTCGTAGAACGTCCGCATGATGCGGGACATGTTGATCCCCTTGCGGTCAGCCGCGAGG